>JAGLWJ010000241.1 GCA_023133475.1 Phycisphaerae bacterium
GACAAGTCCGCAACGTTTAGCGGCGACCCGAAGGGGAGCGTGTAGAAGAGGAGCGTGAAAATGGAGTAAGAAAAACGGTGTAGGGCAGGTGGAAAACCTGCCCTACACCGCTACGGGTTTACCGCATGTCAAAGCGGGCGCTGATCGGGTTATGATCAGACCCGGAAGTCTGCACCGTGCCAGGGTAGACCTTGTAGCTTCCCGCCTGATAATGCCGTGCCATCTCCGGGGAACAGAGAATGAAATCAATCATGTCGCGGTAGGGCTTCTTGTTGAACGTGTCCCGCTGCCCCTTGGGGATATCCTGGTAAAAACATTGCAGGGCGGTTGGCCCGCTGCCCAGCAAGGCATGAAGCGCGGGGCTGTCGATGGTGTCGTTCAGGTCGCCACAGAACACAAAACGCGCCTTGGGATCGTCCCGCAACACCTGATCAAGAATCTCACGAGCCGCAGTGGCTTCTCCCACACGAACGACCGCGGCAGCCTCCCCGCCACGCTTGCTCTTGAAATGCACGACATACACATCAAAGCTCCGGGCCTGAGGAGGTTCGATCCGCACCCGGATCAGGTCGCGCCGAAAACGGGCTTTCCGGCCGTTGGGGTTCTCATAGTTCATATGGCGATAGGAGGTCACCGGGCCGACCGGAAGACGCGAAAGCACCGCCACATCGATCCCCCGTGTGTCATTGCCCTCATAGAGGACCACATGCTTGTATCCCAGGTCGGACAACAGGGTCTGATTGAACTGCTGCAAGTGCCCGCGGTTCTCCACCTCCTGCAAGGCGATTACGTCGGCATTAACTTTGCGGATGGTATCCGCCAGCTTTTGAAGTTCATGGCTCGGCTTGGCGGGGGTGCCTTCGTCGCGGTGGTATGGGTCATCGTGGTCGTCGAAGAGGTTGAGCGTATTGTACGAGGCAACGGTGACTATCCCAGCGAAAGGGGGCACCACTACCCTGGGAGCCGGCGGAGCTTGTTGTGGCTTTTGGGGGGTTGATGGTTCTGCCGGAGTGGGCACACCCGCCGCATCCACGATCTCGATTTGATCGGGGCTGGTGATGATGATCTCCGGTTTCCCATTATATTCGATGATCTTGCCGGATATCCTGACCATCTTGCCGGCATAGAGATTCTCCGGTGGCTCGGGGAACAGATCGTAGCTTTTCCGCTTGATCACGGCTGTGAAGTTGGTTTTGAAATCCTGGTGGAAGTTCAGGAAGCACATCGAGCCGATGTTTTTGGTCAGAACCACTTCGCCGACGACCACACATTTCTCCCCAATGTGTTCCGCGGCATCCTTCCAGGAGACCTCGGGAAGCGGCCTGACAGCCTCGTCGGCGGCATATCCGGTGGTCGGCAACAGGAGGGGGATTGACAGGCTCAGTAACAGCATGCATCGTTTCATTGTAGTTCTCCGCTTAGGGACATCCAAAACAAGCATCTTAGACGGTCACCGGTGGGTTGTCACTGGGAGCAGTGGAGAAGGCGGGTGGAACCCGCTCTACAACCGTGATTACGCCATTTTTTCAGTTTTTCACGTTCCATTTTTCATGAACGCAGAGACGCAGAGAGCGCAGAGAAGAAGGAAGGGAGTGCACCCACCCTACGGTTCTCTCGCCTGCGCTTGACGACGTTGTGGGCTCAGACTAGAGTGCATGCTTGTTGATGCAGGGAGGTCCAGTCTATGTCGGACAAGGCAAAAATTCTGATTATCGATGACGATGAAGACTACCGCACCTCGACTCGGGCCTTGTTGGAAGGCGAGGGTTATGAGGTTCTGGAGGCGGATTGCGGGCGGAAGGGGCTGGAGGCGGCTCGGGGTTATATGCCCGACTTGATAGTCCTCGATATCATGATGGAGAGCCCGGTCGAAGGGTACACCGTCGTTCAGGCTCTCAAGTTCCGCAACGAATACGGCGACCTGGAAGAAATACCTATCATAATGGTCTCATCGGTGAAGCAAGACCCCGCGAGCCTTTTCCCGATGGCGGGCGACCTGGCTATGATTACTCCCGATGCCTATTTCACTAAGCCCATCGATATTCAAAGGTTCCTGCCGTGCGTGAAGCGGATGTTGGAGGAATGAGGCAAGAGGCAAGAGGCAAGAGGCGGGTGGCCCACCGCTTTAGGGACTGTCGATTTAGTCGTTCGGAGCGACCCCC
>JAGLWJ010000242.1 GCA_023133475.1 Phycisphaerae bacterium
CCCACAAGGGGCGACGCTACAGACTGACGGCTGATAGCTTTTCGCTTTCTCGATGGAGTTACGAATCGTGAGTACGCTTGCGGGGGAGGAGGCGCCGATCATCGTTATCGACGATGACGAGGCGATGCGTCGAGCTTGCCAGGCGGCTTTGCGACGCACCGGCTACCAGGTGGAGACCTATGCCGACGGCCCTTCAGGGCTGAAGCGGATCGAGGAGCTGGGGGCGGGTTTGCTGGTTGTAGACCTCAAGATGCCGGGCATGGGCGGGCTGGAGGTCATCGAGCGGGTCAAACAGATCAGCCCGGACATCGTGGCTATCGTGATCACCGGATTCGCCACGGTGAGCACGGCGGTGGAGGCGATGAAAGCCGGAGCCTATGACTTCATCCCAAAACCGTTTACGGCTGAGGAATTGCGGGTGATCATTTCCCGGGGGATGGAGCGGCACCGGCTGGCGATGGAGGCCAAACGCCTGCGCAAAGAGAAAGAAGCCCAGGCTCGCAAGTTCATAACCTTCGTGTCGCACCAGTTGCAGTCCCCGCTGGGGGCGGTTCAGCAATACCTCGATGTGTTGGTGCACAAGTCTGGTGGGAATATTCCCGCCGAATACCGCCAGTGGATCGAACGCTCCAGCGTGAAGATTCGCAACATGCTGCAAATAATCAGTGATTGGCTGACCATCTCGAAAGTCGAGGGAGGCCAACTGGTCACCGAGCGGGAACCGTTGCGTTGGCAAGACCTGGCGGATGAGGTCCTGGAGAACTGTGCGGCTGCCGCCGACGAGAATCAGGTGGATGTGCACAATGAGCTGCCCGCGGATTTGCCGGTGGTGATTGGTGATTCCACGGCGCTGCAGATGCTGCTGTCGAATCTGGTGGTCAATGGGGTCAAGTACAACCATCCCGGGGGCGAGGTCAGGCTCTCGGCGGAGGCGGATCAGGAGACCGTCAGCCTGCTGGTCAGCGACACCGGTGTGGGTATAGATTCCAGGGACGTCGAACGTGTTTTCGAGGAATTCTTTCGAGCGACGGATGAGCGCCATGCCGGCAAAAGCGGCACGGGGATGGGGCTGGCGATTTGCAAGAAGATCGCCGAGGAGTTGGGGGGGCGGATAACGCTGAGCAGCATCCCAGGCCAAGGCTCGACGTTCACGGTTATTCTGCCGCGTACCCCGGAGCATCCCTCGGCGACAGCCGCCATCCAATCAGCACCGCGACCGTGAGGGAGCAGCCCTAATCGGGGTGGGGTGGCCCATCGCTTTAGCGGTGGGGGACACGAATGGTTTATCTGAGTGCCGTCGGCTCCCGTAGCGGCATGGGCGTTTGGATTCGTGTCCCCCACGGCTAAAGCCATGGGCCACCCGGCACCCGGCCGTGGGGCACTCAGCTTATTACGGCTACGGGATTGGCCGCTCCCTTACGGTCGCGGTACTGATTTTCGCATATGAACATGAAATCGTCACGTTGGACACATTCGCTGAAATCCCGGATCGTGGTCAGCTACTCGCTGATTCTGATTATTGGTGGGCTGTCCACTTCGATGCTTGGGATTCACTTCACCGGCCAGGCGTTGCTAGAGCAGGCGCGGCAGCAAACGGTTTACGGTCTGTCGGCAGCTCGCAGCATTTATGTTCACCGCTTGCAGGAGTTGCGTCAGAGTGTGGAGCTGCTGGCTTCCAGTGGTCAGCTTCAGGCGGCGTTGGCCGCCAACCAGCCCATGGCGGCAGTCAAGTACCTGACGGGCATTCGGCAGGAGCACGGGTTGGATTTTCTCTCGGTCACCGACCCAACCGGCAGAGTGATCGTGCGGACCTCCGGCGACGGTACCACCGGCGACGTGGTCACCGCCCTGGCTCCCATCGAACAGGCTTTGGGAGGCGAATCGGCAGCTGGAACCGAGATCATTCCGTGCGGGTTCCTGCAAGCAGAAGACCCTGCCCTGACGCGGCAGGCAGCTATCAGGTTTGCCCCTACCGCCAAAGCCCGCCCAATCGACACCAAAATTCTGGACGCCGGCATGACTCTGCTGGCGGCGGCACCAGCCACCGACGAAAGCGGGCACATCATTGCGGTGGTTTATGCGGGGCAACTGCTTAACCATCCCAGCACCAACCCGCACGAACCCGGCCCCCACTGGATCGTGGACAAGATCAACCACACCTTGACTGGCCACCTGCAATCCGCACACAAGGAGCACGGTGCGGCAGCCACTATTTTCCAGTCCGATGTGCGCATCACCACCAACATCACCACCGCCGAGGGCGAGCGGGCGGTCGGCACCCGCGCTTCTCAAGAGGTTTACGATGCGGTGATGCTCGAGGGCAAGCCCTGGATCGGGCGGGCATTCGGCGTGAACGACTGGTATATCACCGCTTATGAACCCATCACCAATCTGGCCGGCGAACGGGTCGGCATGCTCTGCGTGGGATTGCTGGAACAACCTTATACCGCCGTGCGCGACAAGGTCACTCTGATCTTTGCGGGCATTGCCCTGTTCTGCTTCCTGCTGATCGTCGTGGTCACCTACTTCCTCACCCGCAGCATGGTTCGCCCATTGGAGGAGATGGTTTCCGTTTCGCAAAGCATCGCGGCGGACGACCTCAGCCGCCGCGTGCACGTCACCGGCCAGAGCGAGTTCGGGCTGTTGTCCAGCTCCTTCAACGACATGCTGGACCGCATCAGCCAGATGAAAACCCAGCTCGAGCAATGGGCCAAAACCCTCGAGCAAAAAGTCGAAGAGCGAACTCAACAACTGGTCAAGGTTCAAACCCAGGTGGCCCGCCAGCAACGCCTGGCTTCGGGGGGGCAGCTTGCCGCCGGTGTGGCACACGAGATCAACAACCCGCTGGGCGGTATCCTGACCTTCTCCTCACTGGTGCTCGAAGAGCTTCCCGAGGACAGCCACATGCACGAGGACATGCAGGAGATCGTCAGGCAGGCCATCCGCTGCCGCAAGATCGTTACCGAGTTGCTGGAGTTCTCGCGGCAACGCGAAGCCCAGATGACTTCGGCAAGCATCAACGAGGTGGTGTCCCGCACTCTCGCCCTGCTCGAGAAACAGGCACTTTTTTATGACATCAACCTCACCCGCAAGTTCGACCCCGACATGCCGATGACGGTCGTGGATGAGTCGCAGATGCAGCAGGTGTTCATGAACATCATCCTCAACGCTGTCGATGCCATGAGCGAACGCGGCGACCTCACCATCGAGACCGGGCACAAAACAGCCAAAAAACAGGTGTGGGTCCGCATCAGCGACACCGGATGCGGAATACCACCGGAAATCCGCGAAGCGATTTTCGACCCCTTCTTCACCACCAAGGACCCCGGCAAGGGGACCGGATTAGGCCTGGCGGTCGCTTGTCGCATCGTTCAGGACCACGGGGGACGGACCGAGGTGGAGAGCGAACTCGGCAAAGGGACGACCTTTACCATCTCACTGCCGGTAACTGCCACATGAGGGATGAGAGACGTAGGGCGGGTTTCACCCGCCACACCATACCGGGAAGGCGGGTGGAACCCGCCCTACACTGGTTCGACCTGTGCGCAAATCCGCAAGCCGCCCTGGTTAAGCGCAATCCTCTGCGGGAGGTTTATCGAGTCACCCTTGCCCACGGCGTGTTCTATGCCAAAGTCTTCACTCACCGGGGGGTCGTCGCAACGGTGAAGCGGTGGGTTCTCGGTGCACCAGCCGAACGCGAGTTCCTGCTCGCCCGGGCTTTGTCTCAGGTGGGGGTTGGAGTCATCCGGGTTGTGGCAACAGGTGTCTCCGCCTCCAGCCGACAGAGCGTGCTGATATCCGAGGAGTTCCCCGGTGCCTGCACCCTCACCCGGTTGTGGGAAAGCCTAGGCCCCAAACCGTCGCAACTCATCGAACAAATCGCCGGTTTTGTTGCCCGAACCCACCAGGCTGACGTACTCCCACACGATACCCATCCTGACAACCTGCTGGTACGCCCGGGGGCCACGCCCGGTGTGTGGGACATTGCATACACCGACCTGGCTGGCACGCGCGTCGGCCGGCAGGTATCCGCACAACAGGCTGCCCGCAATATCGCCGAATTGTATCAATGGTTTCGCTCGCGCAGTTCCACCACCCAGCGCATTCGCTTTCTTCGCACTTATGCCCACCAGCGTTTCGGCAACCAGCGCGAGATGTTCCGACAATTCGTGAACATGGTCGAGACCGCCGCGGCGGCTCATCAGCGACGCTTGTGGGCCAAACGCGACGGGCGCATCTGCGGGGCCAACGCATACTTCGCCCGCACCACCCTGGACCATAACTGCACGGCGCACCTGGTCTTGCGTTGTCGGGGGGAGACTCGAGAATTAAACGCCTTCCAGGGCGAACGCACCCTGACGCAATGGCACCGGTGGATCAATCAATACCTGCCGGGCACCGGAAATACTTCACCATCAAAACTACCGGGTAACCTGTCCCTGCAATGCGAACGGGCGGTCTGGTGGCGTAGCCTGTGGTGGGGATTGGCTGGTTCACCGCTGCGCAGGCGTTTCGTGGTTGCGCAGAGGTTGCGTCATCGGGATGTGCCCGTGGTCTGTGTTCCGGCGTTGTTCGAGCGGAGGCTGCCCGGTGCCGTAACTGAAAGCCTGTTGCTCGTTCACCAGCCTGCCGCATCTAAGCCTTTAGGGGACGTTGCCCGAAGATTGTTGAACACCGCGGCGCAAGCACGGCAGGTGCGGCTTAGCTGGGACGAACAGCATTTGTTGCGTCGATTGCTGGTCGGCACCGGATGTTTGCTGGCCGGCTTGGTGCGGTGCGGGGTGATTGCTCGGCAGTTGAGGATGGGGATGTTTGTCGTAGTGCCCGGTGCTGATCCGTGTCAGCCGATTATTTGCCTGGCTGACTTCCGCGGGATAGTGGTTCGCCGTCGCCCGCTGTCTGCCTCGGTAGTCTGGTTGCCGGTTTGCATGTTGCGGAGTTGCCCGCAAGGTGTGTCCCGGACGGGATATTTGCGTTTCCTGCGAGCCTATTGGCACCGCCTGCCCCCCTCCCTTCGCGGCGGCAGTTGGAAAACACTATGGAAACGAATCGAAGCAATGGTTCGCTAAAGATTCCCTCGGGGAGAAGAATGGGGGAAATGGAGAATGGAAAATGAAAAATGGAAAATGGAAAATGGGGGAATGGGAGACGTGATGAATGGAGAATGGAGAATGTGGGCACTCGCGACGGCGTCGGGGTGTTTAGCGGCGACCGGCAGTTGTAGGGCGGGTTCCACCCGCCTTTGTGGCTAGGAACTATGGGAATGGAGATGATAATATGGGCGAAGTAGTCGTGTCGAGAATCAAGCTGGCACGCGGCGACATCACCACACTGAAGGTCGATGCTATCGTCAACGCAGCCAACAACAGTCTGCTCGGCGGCGGTGGGGTGGACGGAGCCATCCATCGGGCAGCCGGCCCCGAACTATTGGCAGAGTGTCGTGCGCTGGGCGGCTGTCCCACTGGATCTGCCAAGATCACCCGGGGTTATCGTCTGTCAGCCAAGTACGTCATCCACACGGTGGGGCCTGTCTACTCCGGTGGGGACTGTGGTGAATCCGACCTGCTGGCATCGTGCTATCACGAGTGTTTGCGGCTGGCTGCCGCCCACCAGTGTGCAACGCTGGCGTTCCCAGCCGTCAGTTGTGGAGTGTACGGATACCCGCTGGATGAAGCCGCAAAGGTGTCTTTGGCCACCGTAGCCCAATTCCTGACACACTCCCAGTTGCCACGTGAGGTCATCTGGTGCCTGTTTGCCCCGGCTGCCTATGACGCCTACGAGAAAGTTTTGGCTGACACCTATCGCCCAATGTAGGGCGGGTTCCACCCGCCACACCATGCCACAAAGGCGGGTGGAACCCGCCCTACTTTCCCAAGCTTTCGTGGTGCAACAGGTTTGCAACCTGCCCTACCCGGCGTCCGCCCAGGAGCAAATGTGCCCAAAATGCCACGGCTGCGGATACCCCCAATCCGACCTTCAGAAAGTCCGGGAGTTGATCGCTTGGTGTAATGAACCCTTCAAAGAAGCCGGCGACGACAAAGGCGGGAATGAGCCCGACAACCAGTTGACCGGCCCGCAAAGCCTCCTCGCGCAAGGCACGCCTCCGCGTGCGCTGCCCGGGGCACCAGAGCGAATAGCCCATCAACAACCCCGAGCCACCTGCCACGACGATGGCACTTAACTCCAAGGCTCCGTGCGGCAGAACGGTTATCCAGAAATCCGCCGCCGCGCCGCTGGCGGCATAAGCCCCCACAAACCCGCCCAGCATCGTGCCGTTGACGATCAGAATGTATACCGTGCCGACACCAAAAGTTATGCCCAGGGCAAAAGCCAACAACGCAACTTTGATGTTGTTGGTGGTCACCACGCTGGACAGCAGCGGGGCGGGGGTCGAGCGAAATCGGCCTTTGATGTCCTCCGCCGTCTTCTCGCCCTGAAACTCCTGGTCCGCACCGCCCAGAATGTCGGCCACAATCTCGGGATGAGCCTGCACCGTGTGGTACGACATCACCGCAAAAAGAGCACTGCACAAAAAACTGGCCAGCGAAAACCGCCAGGTTTGCCGGAACAGACGCGGATACCCCACCATAAAGAACCACCGCAAACCCAGCGACCGGCGCGAAGTCCCCCGATACACCTGACCATGAGCCCGGACCACCAGCCGATTGATCTCGCGGATCAGGGCGGGGTCGGCTTCGAGGGCGCGGATCCGTGCCAGATCGGCGCTCACCTCGCGGTACAGGTGGACCAGTTCGTTGACCTCCTTCACCGGCGTGCGGCGTGCACCGCGTTTGGCGAGGCGGCTCACAATCGTCTCCAGACGATCCCAGGTGACGCGACGCTTGCGTATGATCTGATCAAGACTCATGCTGCCGTCCCTGAAGCAGACGCTCGATATAAGACTCCGGGTCGCCGTAGTGCCCGCCGTGCTTCTCGAAGAGCGGCATGGCCAGACGCTGAGCCAGTTGCAACCTGGCTTCGGGCAACAACTCGCCCCGACGCCGCACAAAACCGGTCAGAACCCGCCGCTCGGCAGGGGTAAGCTCGCGGTTCCCAACCGGCGCGACCATGGCGGGGACCACGTATTTTTTGTCTGCCGATGCCCGGTAGTCCAGTGCCGCCTCCTTGACCACGATGGTCCCCGCGGCGATGTCGCCCAGACGCTTGTGCATGGAGCTGAAGAACATCACCAGCCCACCCAGCCCGTAGAAAACCGGTAGGAAATCCACCGCCCGTATCAGGTTGCGGACCACCACGTCCATGCCACCCATTGGGGTGCCGTCGTCGCGGATCACCCTGATCTTCAAGGCCCGTTTGCCCGGGGTTTGGCCGTGCAGCAGCATCTCGAAAAACACGTAGTAGCCGAACAATAATACGAACACCAACGCCAGCACCAGGGCGTTGACCCAGGTGATCCACCCGCCGACGCCCTCGCCTTCCGGGCCGAAATCCCCGATGGTATCCAAAGCGTCCGCCGCAACATTGAGAACCGCCGCCATGATGACCAGACAAAAAGCCACCAGCCACATGAACAGCACATCAATAGCCATGGCACAAAAGCGC
>JAGLWJ010000243.1 GCA_023133475.1 Phycisphaerae bacterium
GCCGCTAAACGCTACGGACTTGTCGGCGCTAAACGTTGCGGACTTGTCGGCGCCAACCACCGCCGCGCGATTGCGCTCGCTCCCGTTTCTTCATTTTCCATTTTCCATTTTTAATTTTCCATTTCTTCCTGTTTCTCGCGCGGGTGCCTCATGCCGCTCCCTTACAGTCGCGGCACTGATTGGTTCGAGTCAGCCCCCCAGGTTCAATTGACAGTTTCCCCAACCTTTCTATACTAAACCGCACCGTTTGGATCGCTCATGGAAAGGCGCGGAACTTCCGGCGGGATTGCTACTTATCTTTGTGATGGGTTTGATGTCGAAACTCTCCTGGTTGCTTGCGGGTTGTGTGGCGGGGGTGTGGGCGTCGCTGGTCTTTGCCCAGGGGCTGGCTCCAATCACCGACATCGTCGAGAAACCGCTCTTGCCTCCTGATGTCATAAATGACGACGTCGAGATGTTTGGTGCGTTGGTCTACCTCTTCAACGACGAGGATCAGGCTGACGTCATTCATTTTGTCGGCGATTTTGAGCTTCATCTGGGTCCCCGGCGGCTTGCGGCGCGTGAGGCGGTTATCTGGATGACACGGCGAACATACGCTGGGGGCACTTACCGTTCCTTTGAAGTGTTCCTGTGGCGTGACGCCCGCGTGGTGGAACCGGCAGGCACGGTGACCAGTGGGCCGATCTTGTTCGTGACCCTCAACAGCAGCGGTAAGGTCCGGGTTTCAGCAGACAAGAAGACGTTCCAATCCTCAGGCGATACCGAGGTTTTCCAGAAGGCAGCCCAAATTCGTTCGCGGGTTCACGATGCCATGGAGCTGGGCGGCAAGACTCCGTCGCCGTTCGAGGTGCTCGAGCCCGGGCCGCTGACAGAAGCAGAACCGCTGGTGGTTCGGCCGGTGGTGAACTACTGGGGCCGGGATCTGATTATGCAGGAGATTGACGGGCGGCGGATCGTCACCGCGATTGGTGACGTTTACCTTTTCCGCAGTGCCCCTGCCGGAGGGGATTGCCTGGAATTGCGGGCGGATGCGGCGGTGATCTATCTTGCCGGGGACCAAAGCCGACCGGATGACCAAGCCCAGGAGCCGCCGGTTGACCTGGCCGATCGTTCCGCGGGTGAAGGTTCCGGCATAGGTGGTGCATTGGCCGGCCTGACGGGCAGGCCGGGCGAAGACGGGCAGGGCACCCGCCTTTTCGGATCGGGCGATGTCGAAGCGATATACCTCGAAGGGGACATCATCATGACGCTCGGCGAACGCATGATCCGCGCGTCGCAACTGTACTATGATCTGCGGAACAACCAGGCAGTCATTCTCGACGCGGTGTTCAGGACCTTTCTGCCCAACCGAAACGTTCCTGTCTACATCCGGGCAGAGCGGGTGCGACAACTCTCCGCCCGCAGGTTTGAAGCCGACCATCCCGTGATCAGCACCAGTGAGTTTTATACTCCGCACTATCACATCGGGGCGGCACACGTCGAGTTGGTGGACAAGACCCAGACGGAACTGGCGGGTTTGCGAACCGGCACTTACAAGATGAAACACGTTACCTTCAACCTCGGCGGGGCCCCGCTGCTCTATTGGCCTTATACGCAGGGGACACTCAAGGAGGGTGAGACCTCGATCCGCAGTTTGCGCTCCGGCTACAGCGACGACTTCGGGGCAGAGCTCGAGACCAAGTGGCGGCTGTTCAACTTGCTGGGTCTGGAGACGCCGGTGGGGTTCGATGCAACGTTGCGGCTGGACTACTTTTCGCAACGAGGCCCCGCAGTCGGGATCGACGTGGACTATGAGCGTGACAACTACTTCGGCCTCACTCGCGGCTATTACATCCACGATAGCGGTGAGGACAACCTGGGCGGGCGTTTCCGTGACGAAAGCCCGGATACCGAAAACCGCGGGCGGCTAACCTTCCGCCACCGGCACTACCTGCCCAACGACTGGCAGTTGACGGTCGAAGCCTCCTACATCAGCGACAAGAACTTCCTCGAAGAATACTTCGAGAGCGAGTTTGACCGGGGCAAAGAACAGGAGACCCTGTTCTATCTCAAGAAGCAGCACGACGACTGGGCGTTCACTCTTCTGGGGCAGTGGCGCATCCTAGACTTTCTCACCCAGACCGAGCATCTTCCGGAGTTGAGTTTTCACCTGATAGGCCGATCCCTCGGGGGCTTTGCCACGTTGTACAGCGAAAACCGTGCCGGTTGGGTGCGTTATAGGGCGGCGGACCGCGACCTCCACAGATTCCTGCGGTTTGGGGCCGGCGAAGACTCCTCGGGCGTCACCGGGCGGTTGGACTCGCGGCAGGAGGTGGACTTGCCGCTGACCTTGGGCCCGGTCAAGCTGGTCCCGTTCGGGGTGGTTCGCGGGTCAGCCTGGGACGACTCGCCGGCTGACGGTGGTGTGGGCAGGGTCTTCGGCGGTGTTGGGTTGCGTGGCAGTATGTATCTCTGGCGGATATATGACGTCGAGTCGGAGTTGTGGGACATCCACGGCTTGCGACACATCATCAAGCCCGACATCACCGCCTGGGTCAACGGCACCAACCGTGACCCCGACGAACTCTATCCCTTTACCGAAAACATCGAGGGCATTGACGAGATCGACGGGGTGAGCATCGGCATTCGCCAGCGTTGGCAGACCAAACGCGGCGGGCCTGACCGCGAGCGGATCACCGACGTGTTCATGCTCGACATCGAGGCGGGATTCTTCAACAACGCCCCGAGCTTCGAGTGCACCCACGGCTACGCCTCCTATAGCCGCCCGGAAAACAGTATCTCGCGGAACTATCTCAACGCCGCGTTCACTTGGCGAGTCAACGATACCACCACGCTGATATCCGAAGCCAACTTCGACCTCAACGACGGCGAGTTGGACGTGTTTAACATTTCATGTGCCGTCGAGCGGCCCCCGCGGCTGAGCTACCTGATCGGTTATCGCTTTATTGAGGAGACCGACTCGAACCTGCTGGCATTGGGGGCCAACTACCGGATAAGCGAAAAACACACCATCACCGTGCGCGAGGAGTTCGACCTTCAGCATGGGGAGACCCTCGAATTCAGTCTGGGGGTCATCCGCAAGTTTCCGCGCTGGTATGTGGGGTTGACGTTTGATTTGGATAAGGTTGAGGACGATCTGGGCATTTCGATGAGCGTTTGGCCGGAGGGCTTCCCGCGTGCGGTTATTGGTTCGCGGAGATTCACCGGCGTCGCCACCTCGACCGGTCTGCGCCCTGAATAGCCGCGTAGGTCAAGCTTTCCACAGGTTGACGCCCGTGGCTATGGGCCTTCGCCGCCCCGGGGACAGAAAAGGGGTCGGGAATCTTATTGGCGCGGCGGGTGGCCTGGGCAACGGGTGGCACGGACAAGGCCCGCGCCAATACGCTTGGAACAACCACCAAAGCCTTGTCGCGGGCCTTGTCCGTGCCACCCAACCGCAACGAGGTGTGTGCTGACAAGTGACCTTAATCATAATCGAGGGCCGTGTGTGGTATTACGAGGCAACGCCACATGAATACAGAATACGAGCACACCAGAGTTATGATTGTCCGACGCACGTTATGTGGTGCATTCATTCTTGGTTTGGCCTTTAGCATCTGCTTATGGGGACTCAGTTACTTTGGCATATCTCAACAAGGTGGTAGCTTGACGGTACGCTTCGGCTCTGTCTTCTGGATCAGGCACGCATCCACAGATGGAGCGAGCAGCGACACCGGTATGGCTTCACCGTTTGGGTCAACCACTGCTAAACCCCGACCCGGCGATTGGTTCTTGTATGGATTCGATGGAATGCACACCCGGTGGCTGCCCGAATATGTATCTCTGCCGGGCTATCTGAAAATCGTTGTCCCATTATGGATTCCGACTCTTATGTTCGCTGGAATGTCTTGCCTTGTGTGCCGCAGTTTCTACCAGTACTCCAAGCGTCAGAAACAGGGGCGGTGTACCCAATGTGGATATATGCTCTATGGCTTAACCGAGCCCCGGTGCCCGGAATGTGGCGCAGTGTTTGACCTTACTCGGTCAACTCATCTGGAGACGCTGGATACATGACGGCGGCGTGTGTGGGAGGAGAAAAGGGATCGGGAATCTTATTGACATGGCATGTGGGTTGTGGCGGGTGAAACCCGCCCTACTGGGCTGGTGACCACATCAGCCACAATCAACGCCGATACCGAGTATACGCTACAGCGGGTGGCCCAGGGCTTTAGGGGCTGTTGATGTAGTCGTTCGGAGCAACCCCCAATGTAGCGTCACCCCTTGTGGGTGACGCGAAACGAGAGTGCGCCGCCCACAAGGGGCGACGCTACAGACTAAATCGACAGCCCCTAAAGTGATGGGCTACCCATCGTAGGGCGGG
>JAGLWJ010000244.1 GCA_023133475.1 Phycisphaerae bacterium
AGGTTCGATAAATGGGAAATGTCGGTTAATTGGACTAGGTGCATTTGTGGAGAGCTACCATGCCAACAGCATACAAGATTGACTGGGGAGTCGTCACTGCCAAGCACGTCCAGCAGGCACTTCGTCGATACGAGGCGGGCGAGCATCCCGATAGAGAACCGAGGAATACCTTCCTCATTGTGGATGGCAATCGCTATCCCGCCAAGTTTATCCGCGGGTTGGCATACACAATCGCGACCGGTAGGAAGCTGAATCCGAGCAGGGAATTCTCCGGCGGACAGGAGACTGTGAGTTTCTTCAAACGTCTCGGGATGCACGTTCTGCCTATGCCAAGCCCGAAAAGGGCAAATGCCCCCAAGAAGACCAAGGTTGCAAAGATTGCAGTTGTCTCGCACAACTACGACGTCCTAGACAGCAAAGGCCGCTGGGACTACTCGGAGGATGTTTCGCAAATCAACAACATCTGTGACCAATATGGATGCGACACGATAATGTATGCACTATACACGTGGGATACTAGTTCACGCATCCCTAGGACGCATGAAGCTATCTTCGAGAATCTTCAGAATGTAAAGCGCATTCTCATGGAAGTTGGCAGGCTCTCCGCGGAGGACGAGGATCAGTACAATCTACGTCTGGAATTCTGGACGCGCGATGAAGAACAACCGGTCACGTTTGGGCAGGTATTTGGCAAAGCGACACAGGTTGCGAAGTGCGGCGACACGCTTGTCAGTTCGCTGGAGGAGCGGCGCGTCGCAGACACGATGCCCATAATCTGTGGCGAGACTAACATCGTCTCGATATCACACAAAACGAAGCGTGCATCCGATCCATTCCACGTTCGCCACCACTTGGCCAAATTGGGAGTCTCTGTTGTTCTCAATCCAATTCACGATCGCATGTCACGTTGGGAAATGCCGATGAAGCGGGCGTTTCTGTCTCGACCGGATCGCACGGTCGTCTCGGTCTGGAATGCAGGGGAGAAGAAACCGAAACGATCCCGATTGCCTTGGTCTGTGTTCGATTGTGGACGTAACTGCACAGATGCAATTGAAGAAGTGCCTGAGCCAATCTCGGATCGACCAGACATTCGCATTGGCTTGCTGAACCTCCCAAGGCTGAGGCGGACTCGTTGAGCATGCTGAAGGGCTAGAAGGCTCTGCTGTGCCCCGCAAAAGCTACATGCGTAGCATGTATGCACTTACATCCATGAGTTACGCCGCCGGGTGCTCCCGCCAAGCCCAAGGGTGGCACGGACAAGCTCGGTCTTGGTTGTATCATAGCCGTTCCCCAATTCGAGAGACGTTTGCTCAGCAATCGCCCCTTTCGCCTCAGACGCTTGCCCGTGCCACCCACCTACTTGCCCTGGCCACCCGCCGAGGACCAGAAAGGAACTCGCCCTTGCCAACCTCGTCGGTCGCGGGTATTCTGGGGGGAACAGTCAACAAACTCGAGGAACCGCAGGCATAGAAAGGGTAAGAAATGGCAAATTCGCACCAACCTGTCGAGCGCAGGCATATTGCCGTTGATAGTTCTGCGAGCATTGCCTGTCCTGGCGCGGTTGATATGACTATTACGGTTGCATATTCCAACCCCAACAACAACCCCAAATGCGAAAAGTAGAAAGTCATTCAAGAAACAGTTCGTGGGGCGGCGCGCGATCAACGCGTGACGGATCATCTTGGCTACCTGGATCGTTTCGGATGGTCAGTCGATCCGAAGGCAGATCAACCGCTATGTCCTTCGTGCGGTGGGCGGCAATCGACCGTGAAGAATAAGACGGTCAAACGGAAGTAATGAGCATGAAACGCGACATGGACATCATTCGGACAATCCTCTTGCGGATTGAAGAGAGCGAGAACGACGGCGTAACCGCGAGAGACTTCCCTGATAGTGATCCAAAACTTATCAATTATCACCTTGGGCTCGTCAGGGAGTCTGGATTGGCGAACGGCAAACGCTATGGCAGCGATGGCGAAGCATTATCCTATGAACTATTCGAGTTGACGGGGGAAGGGCATGACTTTCTGGACAGCATCCGTAGGGACAATATCTGGCATAAGGTCAAGAAAAAGTTTGTTGATGACCTTGTTGACGCTCCGCTCGCGGTCATCAAGAGCGCCGCTATGTTTTTTCTGAGACAATGAAAAGACCCTTCGGCGCTGCTGGATGCTCTCGAAGCGCGCCGAAGTGGCAATAGGCAATAGTCACCTGTTGCGCCGTGTTCGAGCCGTCTCGTTCCCATTCGGCAACGCCGGGTGCTCCCGACAAGCCCAAGGGTGGCACGGACAAGGATCGCCCGCCACAAGGCGTCCGAATCATGCCATGGTGTGTGCGGGCGATCCTTGTCCGTGTTCGGCGTGCGAGGGGTTACCGACGTTCGACACGGACAAGCTCGGTCTTGGTTGTATCATAGCCGTTCCCCGATTCGAGAGACGCTCGCTCAGCAATCGCCCCTCGCCTCAGACGCTTGTCCGTGCCACCCACCTACTTGCCCTGGCCACCCGCCGAGGGTTCGATTCATGCTCAAGTTGACTCGGCAGTCATGGCGTTTGGGCATCGCCATCCGTGCCGCGTATCCTCACGCTCCGCTCATCCACCACCCACAGATGTTTCGTCAACGTGGCACGTTCCAGCAGTGGAATGATGCGTTCGAACACGGCCATTACATGACGCTTATCCTGTCTGGCGACCCGCAGGACGAGCAATCCGGAATACTGTTCAGGCACATAGGTTCGGATGTCGGCGAAATCCAGGTCAAGCGTCACCAAGGCGCGATGTTCTCGCCGACAGACTTCCGCCAGATGCTGGTCCGCTTCACCTACCATGTCTTGCTCCGGCACGGTCATCGCATCGTATCCGGCCCTATGGAGCCTCACCACAATCTCTACTGGCAGGTTCTCATCGATCTCGAACCGCATCAGGCCGCCCCCGGTGTGAGTGGGATGACCCGCTCCCGTGCCAATTCCGCAGCGTACCTGATTGCGGCCTGAATATCCTCGCGTTTGACAGAGGGGTAGCTTTGGAGAATCTCGTCAGGAGCAGCCCCGTCGGCCAGGTTGTCCAGGATAACCGAGACCATGACCCGCGTCCCCGCGATACACGCCTTACCGTGACAGATATTGGGATCTACAGAGATCCGTTCTTGCCATCGCATGGTAGACAACTCCATAGCCTTTCCTGTGCCAAGAATCCTACTGTACCGGGCTGCGCAACGCCCTCCGTGCGGCCCACGAACCCTTACAGGTCACCATCTTACCAAAAAAGCTCCGAACAGGGAACCTCACATATCCCGTTCGCCTGATGGTTCGATTCGTGCTCAAGTTTTCTCAGGGCTTGCGTCCCGGACTACCCATCTACTTGCCCTGGCCACCCGCCGTGCATCGGCTACACTGGCAAGGCTACAGAGACTACAAACGTGCCGCCACTGGTGGTCAAGACGCTGATTGAGCCGCCGAGCAAGGTCACCAGCTTCTGGCATAGTGGCAGCCCCAAGCCATACCGCCGGCTGTTGCCTTTTGCGGTGCGTGCGGCATCGCCACGCCAGAAACGATCGAATACGCGACTGGCATCCAACTCGGCAACACGACTCCCAGTGTTCGCCACACGCAGGTTGCTTCGGCTGTGTTCTGAGTGAAGCGCAATCGTGACCTGCCCACCAGTGTCAACGTATGTTGTCGCATTGTCGAAAATGTTGCTGAGGATAAGGCAAACCTTAGTGTGATCGGTGGTGACCGGACAAGATTCCGGTAACTGCCATGTCACTTCAAGCCGACGTTCAGCGGCTCGGTGGGCGAACGGCATCCAGCAGTCTTTCAGAAGTGCGACCAGATCGACAGCGTCGCTCGCCACCTCAAGCTGCCCGGCATCGGCACGTGCCAACTCGAGAAGGTTCTCGACCATCTGCTGCATCTGTCGGCAGATCGCCAGAGATTTGGCTATGGCTTCCCGGTAGCTTGTTGCGGCGCGCTCTTTCGAGAGAGAGACCTCGAGTGTCGATCGGAGGCCCGCCAGCGGGGTGCGAAGCTCGTGGGACACATCCGCAGTGATCGCCTTCTCACGCGCAAACGCAGATTCGAGGCGGGCGAGCAAATCGTTGAGCCGAGTGATGATCGGGGCAAGTTCGCCCGGCGCGTCACCCGGTTCAAGGCGACTCGAAAGATCGGCCTCGCCGATCGCCGCTATCTCAGCCGCAACGTATCCCAACGGTTTGAGCCCACGGCGGACAAGCCACGACAGCACGACCACTGACACGAGTATCGCACCCGCACAACCACACACAAGGAGCAACCGGAGCCGGCCAAGTGCCTGGTCGGTTTCGAACGTGCCGCGACCGATGACCAAAGTTACCTCAATCGGCTCATGCGGAGTTTGCCAGGACGCATTGTCTTTTTCCTGTCTGGGTGCGAATGTAATCCCCACGGACCGGCCTGGTCGGCCGTCGGGCAGAGGAGTGGTCTTGTAGGCCGGTTCGTCGAGTCGCCCGTGGAGCTGGTCAAGGTCGCGGTCGCCGAGCGAAGAAGAGCGGGCGAGCACGTGCCCTCCCGAGGCCCAGACCTGATAGTACTCGGCGCGTTCCGAGGGTTTGAACTCGGGAAGGCTGTGCTCGCCGAATTCCAGATCGATTTCGTTGCGCTCCTGTTCCACCAGCGTAGCAAGCGATCGGGCCTTCGAGCCCAGCGCTTCATCAAACTCTGCCCAGAGTGCGGCGCGGACAATCATGTAGAGAACCAACGCGGAGGCTGACAGGACGAGTCCCGTTCCGAGTGCGGTGCCGATCAGCAATCGTCCACGCAAGGTTCGCATCAGTCGCATCGCCCCAACAGATAACCCTGTCCACGCCGGGTATGAATCAGCTTAGGCTGACCGGGCTGCTCGATTTTCTTACGAAGGTGGCCGATGTGGACGTCCACCACATTGCTTTCGGGATCCGAGTTGAAATCGTAGATGTGCTCCCAGATGGCGGTGCGGGAGACGACCTGATCTGCTCTTGCGGCGAGGAACTCGAGCAGTGCATACTCGCGAGCGGACAGGTCTATTGCCTGATCACCCCGTCGCACGGCACGTCCAGCAGTGTCGATCTCGAGGTCTCCAACTCGGATGACAGGGTCCTTGTTGTTGTAGCCCCGTCGCACCATGGCTCGGACGCGGGCCAAAAGCTCTGCAAACGCGAATGGTTTGACCAGGTAGTCGTCCGCACCGAGATTCAGACCCTTAACACGATCCGCGACAGTATCCCTGGCGGTGAGGATCAGGATAGGAACGGCGCTACCCTCCCGGCGTAGGCAACTTAGAATTGTAAGCCCGTCGATGTTAGGAAGCATCAGGTCAAGCACAATGGCGTCGTGCTCGTTGGACCGGGCGTACCACAGCCCCTCCTCGCCTTCGTCGGAAGCGTCAACGGCGAAGCCGGCCTCCTCCAGCCCTTGCCGGAGCGCTTCCCGCAAGGGGCCGTTGTCTTCAATAATCAATACCCGCATCGCAACGACACTCTTAGTATGACAGCGCTAATCCCGTTTTCGGCGAGACAGTTTCGCGTCTCGACGGGTCGCG
>JAGLWJ010000245.1 GCA_023133475.1 Phycisphaerae bacterium
ACAAGGATCGCCTTGGAGGAACGCCCCGAATGGGCCGAGATGTCGGCGGCGATCCTTGTCCGTGGCGAAGGCCGTCGTGTGCTCCCACGGACAAGAACCGCTAGAACGTTCCACGGTGATGTCGTAGCGTTGTTCGCCGGCGGTTCTTGTCCGTGCCACCCGGTGTGAACGGTTACACTGATCGGTTGCCGCAGAGACTACCGACGACGTTTCGCCGCGACCAACCCGGCGAAAGCAAGCAACGAAAGCGTGGCAGGTTCCGGAATCGCCAGCCACTGGAAGGTGCTCGCTGTCCAGTTGATGTTATCCGCTTCCCAGCGGTGGTCGTTAGTGAACGCATCGCAGTCGCCCAGCAGTGTGACACGTCCCAAGCCCGGTGTAAGCACCGATACGAGAGCGGTGTCGGTCCCTTCCTGCCGCCCGACGATGGTGCCGCCGGAAATTTCGCCCGCGGCGTAGACGGCGATAGTGTCCACTCCTTGGAAAATCGGGTGCGGGGTCAGCAATGAAGTTGTGGTGGCCCACGGCGTAATCGTTGACAAAGAAAGGTCCAAACCAAAAGCATCAGCCACCGGGCGAATGTTCTCGCTCGGGCTTGCGGCGTTGTCGCCCATCAGCAAGAGCCCGCCGCCGGCGTTGACAAAATCCGCGATCTTCGTGACCTCCTCGGGGGTATACGCGGTATCCCACGAACTGCCCTGGTTCACGACGATTACATCGTAATCGGCGGGATCATCCGTTAGGAACCCCGCGTCGGTCACGTCGATCGTGAAGCCCATACCAGTAAGCTGAGACTCAAGTTGCGAATATCCACCCGATGGCGTATACGCATAGTGTTCAAACACCCCGTGGCTCGTGTCCCACAGCACATTCTCAGCCAACGCCGCAGGCGCAACCATGCCCGCGATCAACAGAAAGAAAAACAACAACCTACCCATTTCTCTACCTCCCATACAAATTTGCCCAGGTTCCGATAATTCTGAAACCACGAAAAAGGTATCTAACGTAGGGTGGGTGGAACCTGCCGTAGGCAGGTGGAACCCACCATTCAGAGCTATCAGCTATCAGCTATCAGCTTTCAGATCGCAGGGTGGATGGAACCAGCCCCTCTTGCCTCTTGCCTAATGTTTGGTGTGGATGCTCTCTCAACCTCCACCTACCTATATTAGCAAGTTTAACCTGCCGCCTGCTCTGTGTCAACCGGTTCAGTCGAACGCAAAGCGTGTTTTGGGGTTGCGAAAACTCTTTCATCAGGCACCCCGATCTGCTATAATTCAGCGCCAGCCATGGAGTCTTCACCTCGGGGGAAGGTTGTTGATACACCACCGGGGTATCGTGAGGTGAGTAGAGTGGCTTTTTGTGGGCTGAACTTATATCCCCCACGATGGGTGCCCCATCGCTTTAGCGGTGGGGGACGCGAATGGTCAGCCGATTCGCGTCCCCCACGGCTAAAGCCATGGGCCACCCATCCCACCCATCCATCAGCACATGTGCGACCTAGTGCGTTGCGGCACAAGCTCTGCTGGGGTATTTCAGTCATCATCATCGCCGCTGCCGTGCTTGGCGACTGCCGGGTGGTTTGGGCGGAGTATCCGCTCTTTGTGGACGACCCGGGCGGGGATGTTCGCGAGCGTTGGTTTGCCCCGCCCTTCAGTGGTGCACCGGTGGGCAGTGCGGAGGGCTTGCCCGACATCCTTTCGTACACACTGGGCAAATGGGAACCTCTCGACCCGCAAGACAGCTTCGGTCTTTTTGAAGGAGACTGGGTGGCCGAGGGCGATTTCTTTCGCCTGGACGTTGTGTTCGACAGCCTGGTGAACCCGCCCGGGACCACCGGTTGCTGCGGGCATGAACTCGATCCGTTCATGTACGGGCCGAACCCGGTTTTCGGATACATCGAGATCGACATGGACGGCGACGAGAACACCGGAGGGGACCTCGATACGCCTCAATTGCGCTACCTCGGCAACGTCGGGCGATTCGGCGGCCTGCCGGTCGAGCCGCGTTTCGCCGACCGGGCGGCTTTGGATTACAGCGCCTTTGACGGAGATATCGATACGCCACCATACGTCGATCGTAGCGGCGAGGAATTCCATGTCGCCTTCCACGGATGGGAGATCGAGCAAATCGAGATGTCCACCAACGGGGACTACACCTTTGACGCCGGCGAGACTTGGGTCCTGACCGGCACCTTGTTTCATCGCGCCAATGGATACGAACGCTTCAGTTACGCTTGTTGCTCCGGTATTGCGGGCAGCTACAACCCTGTCGTGCGGATGCAATTCAGCCACGCGACCGACGTGGGCCAAACCACCGTGAGCCTGATCTACCCGCTGACCAACGCAGGCTCAGCCGCCATGAACGGCGACGGCGAAGCCGAACCACTCGACAACCTGGTGGACAACCAGAACAGCGTATGGGAAGCGCTCAATGAACTGGTGTACAGTGCCACCTATCCCACCGGGGGGGCTGAGCAAGACCCGAACTTCAGCATAATCGAAGCCTGGGAATTCAAGGAGGCCTCCGATTATCTCGACCCGTTGTCCTGGCGAGTGACGTTGCTGATCGGGGGAGCTGACATCAACTCCAATGGCGGATCACCGTATCTGGCGTGGTCCGACATCCTGCCCGACGTGTTGCCCGGGGACTTCGATGGGAGCGGCAGCATAGATGCGCTGGACGAATCGGCGTTGGAAGAGTTCATTTCCACCCACGATGGCCTGCCGTTCATTGATGCGGATGGGACAGTCAATGAGATCATCGACCTGGTGAACTTCAGCGCCTATTTCGCCGTTTATGATCTTAATTACGATGGCTATGTGGACTCCGGGGACAACCCTCTACTGCCTGACCCGTTCGACGGGGATGAGGATGGGGACGTGGACTTGGTCGATTTTGCGATTCTTCAGCGTTGTTTCACGGGAGCCGGTGGAGGGCCTTACCAGCCCGGCTGTAGTGCTTATGATGTCGATACGGACGGCGACGTGGACCATGAGGACCTCTTTGAGTTTATTCGGGTGTTTGGCGGCCCCGGTTGATTGGGTGTCATGCGAAGTGAGTGGAACAACAAGTCCGTAAGGTTGTGCTATCGCGGGGAAGGTTCGATGCGGCTGCGGGGTGGCGGTTTTACGTTGGTGGAGTTGCTGGTGGTCATCAGCATCATCGCCCTCCTGCTGGCGATTCTGGGCACCGCGTTGGGAAAGGTGAGCTGCGCGACCAAGAGCTTCGTGTGCAAGAACAACCTCAAGACTGTTGCATTCGAGTTCAGCCTGTTTGCCGACGACTACAGCCATGGCCATCGCGGTGAGAGCGATCAGACCGGGCGATCCGGTTTCTACGTCACCGATTTCCAGGAAAGCCTGTACGGTGTCGATGAGTTCTGGGACCTCGGTGTCGTCACCGAAGCCGCCTATAAACCGTCCAGGCAACCGCTGATTTGCCCCGCCGGCCCGCAGTTCCTGGAGCGGCAGCAAGGCCAACCGTGCCAATCCGCGGTGAACCCGCAGAAGAACGTCAGCATCGGTTTCAACATGCGGTTGCTCTCAGCCAACGTCCAACATTATCCCAGCGGATGGTGGGTTCTCCAAGACGTCCGACTCGATTCGCGGATTCTGGAGCATCCGGCGGTTCCGCTGGCCTTTGACGTGGACGGGGAAAAGGCGGTTAAGCGACGCAAGTACCCGTTCTACTCGGTGCCGGCTGTTGACGAAGCCGGGCTCTATGCCACCGATCAGTTCTGGTTCCCCGCGTCGCGCCACGGCGAACAACTCAATGCCTGCTTCATCGGCGGCTATGTGTTGTCCTCCGGCAATCCAGCCCACGAGCCGGGTTGGGACTGGGGGTATCAGCCTCCACCGGAGGATTGATCACCCATGATATCCCAAGGCAGCCGCACGTGAACCTCAGGCATAAATTCGGTGTCCTTTCGCTGATCTACGTGCTTGCCCTGTCGGTCAATCTCCTGATGTCCGGATGGTGCATTCTGGTCTATTTTCAGTCTGCCTTTCGGGACGTTCAATCGACCATCATCCTTCAGGATGAGATCGCTCGTCTACGCACTCTGGTCCGTCGTCAGGCGGTGCTGCTCCAGGAGCGCCCCATCAACGACGATGCCCGCACTGCCTACGGCCGTTTGCAGAGCAAGTTCGACGCGATGATGGCAAGCGTGACCGCCGCGATGGGTTCAGGAATGGACCTCCAGCTCTGGTCGAAGGTCCAGAATGCCGCCAAGCGTCACCAGGCCGCCGCCCGACCTCTGATCTCACCCCCCCCAGCCGAGCAGCGATCCACGCCAACCACCAAGCCGATGCCGGAATGGGACCAGCAGGCCTATGCCGAACTTGAGGACCTGCTCGAGAGAGCCAACATCGCAATCAGCGGGCGACGCGCATCCAACGTGGAAAGAGCTGCAAACACCCAGCAACGAGTGGTGACCATCCTGATCGCCAACTTTGCCTGCGGAGCCTGTTTCTGTATCCTCGGTCTGTTCTTCCTGCGCAGGTGGGTGCTGCGCCCGGTGGTGGATTTGCGCGTCGCCACCAAACAGATCGCCGGCGGGAGTTTCTCATATCGAATTAAACCGCGATCCCGCGACGAACTGGGGCAGTTGGCCAACGAAGTGAACCAAATGTCCGCCACAATCGAGGAGATGCAAACCAAGCTGGTCGAGCAGGAACGGCTGGCAGCCGCGGGGGAGATGGTCACACGCCTCGCCCACAACATTCGCAACCCACTGGCGGGTATCCGCAGCCTGGCGGAGTCCACCATGCAGATCGGGTCGATTGATGCGGAGACCTCCGAACACCAACGACGGATTGTTGAGACGGTCGATCGGTTCGAGAAGTGGCTTCGTGAGTTGCAGCAGTCCGTCTCCCCCGTTAAGTTGAATCTGCAACCGGTGTGCGTGGCTGAGTTGATCGACGGGGTGACCAGGGTGCTTCAGCCGATGGCCGACCGGGTGGGCGTAGCGCTGGAGACCGCGGTGGACCCAGCCATGCCCGACGTGCGGGTGGACAGCTACCACATGGAACAAGCGTTGGTGGCTTTGATCACCAACGCGATCCAAGCCTCTTCGACCGGGCATGTGGTCAGTGTATCGGCGACTCCGGTGGGAGAGGGCGGCAGTCGATGGCGGCTGAGGGTTGAAGACCAGGGCGTGGGAATCCCACGCAAATTGCGGGACAAGATTTTTCTCCCTTATTTCACCACCAAGCGTGACGGGCACGGCATCGGGCTGGCCACCGCAAACAAGGTGGTCAAGATTCACGGTGGTCAGTTGACGGTGGAATCCGCAGGGGAGCAGGGAAGCGTGTTCACCGCCACAATGCCGGGGCTGATTCTGGAGGATGCGTAGCATATGGCAGATATTCTGGTCATTGATGACGAAGAGAACCTGAGCTATTCGATACAACTCGCCCTGCGTCGGGCGGGGCATGAGTGCCGCACCACTGCCACAGGTGAAGCGGGGATGGCAGAGTGTGTCCGCCAGGTGCCCGACCTGGCATTGATTGACATCCAACTTCCCGACACCAACGGCCTGGAATTGCTGGCTCAAATCCAGGAGCGGGGTTTGGACGTTCCGGTGATCGTTATCACAGCCTTCGGCACCGTGGACAGCGCCGTGGCTGCGATGAAGCAGGGGGCGATGGACTATCTTCAAAAGCCGCTGTCCATGGAGGAGGTGGCTCTTGCCGTCGATCGCTGCCTGGAGAACCGGCAGGTGAGAAACCGGCTCGATGCCTACCAGCAGGCCCAGCAGCGTGAATCCGGGAACATCCGCATCATTGGCCAGTGCTCCGCGATGCTGCATGTGTTGTCGGTGGCGGACAAGATCAGCGCCGTGCCCACCGATCCCGCCGGCGGGCTGGTGACCATTCTGTTATGCGGAGAGACCGGCACCGGCAAGGAGGTTTTGGCCCGGTACATCCATCACCACGGGTTGCATCCGGATCGGCCGTTCGTTCAAGTGAACTCGACCGCCATCCCGGAGAACCTGTTCGAGGCGGAGCTGTTCGGGTACGAGCGCGGCACGTTCACCGACGCCAAGACTGCCAAGAAAGGGCTGCTGGAAGTCGCCGACGAGGGCACCCTGCTCCTCGACGAGATTGGTGACATGCCTCTGTCCACGCAGGCCAAGCTCCTGGTGGCCATCGAGAGCGGGCGGTTCCGCCGCCTTGGTGGAATTTCCGAGCGGGTGGCCAACGTGCGCGTCATGGCTGCCACCAACAGTGACCTGGAACGGAAGATCGAGGAGGGCGAGTTTCGGGCGGACTTGTATTTCCGTCTAAAGGTCTTCTGTCTCGAGTTGCCTCCATTGCGTGAGCGTGGCGACGACCTGTTCCTGCTGGCCGACCATTTCATCGAGGTGTTCAGCAGGAAGTTTCGTAAGCTGGCCCCGGAATTGTCACCTGAGACCCGGCGGGTGATGAGTGGTTATCATTGGCCTGGGAACGTTCGCGAGTTGGCCAACGTCTTGCAGCGGGCGATTCTGGTATATGACACGAAGGTGCTCACCCCCGCGACCCTGGGTTTGGACACCAGTTCCCCCGCCCCGCCGGAACCCACCTTGGCGTCGTTACAGTTTGATTTTTCGAATGGAGCCTGCACGTTGGCATTGGTGGAGAAGCAGCTTTTGGGATCGGCGATGGATGCCGCCAGTGGCAACATTTCCGAGGCAGCCCGCCTTCTAGGCCTGACCCGCGGCGCGTTGCGTCACCGGTTGGAAAAAGCTGGCTTGACCGGAAGCTGACACATAGGTGTCAATGCTGTTGACCATAGGTGTAGGGCGGGTTCCACCCGCCTTCTCGCCGGGTGCTCCCAACAAGCCCAAGGGTGGCACGGACAAGGATCGCCCGGCACAAGGCGTCCGAATTATACCATGGTGTATGCGGGCGATCCTTGTCCGTGCTCGCCGCGCGAGGGGTTGCCGACGTTCGACACGGACAAGCTCG
>JAGLWJ010000246.1 GCA_023133475.1 Phycisphaerae bacterium
GCCACGCAAGCGTGGACCATGCCACTCGCCATATCTCCGCGCCCATCACGCCGGCGGGTTTGGCCTTGCTGGTCGGCGTGGACTCGTCCATGAAGGCGACCGAGTGCTGGAGGCGCAGGAGACAGCCGGTCATGAGGATCGGCCGCCGCCGAAAGCGGGTTCCATTCCCTGGGCTGGGCGACAGGCACTATGAGATGGGTAAATGCCGAACGCGGATGGAAGCGTCGGTCACCACCACTATGGCACCGTCTCGCAACGCTTGCTCAAGAACCGAGATGTTCTATAGAAGCCCCCGTGCCTGAACAGATGGTCGGCCATCACGCATGCGAAACAGAATCACCGACGGGAGCCGTTGGCGCGAACTCGACAGCAGTGTGCCGAAATCAGTATCCTGTGTGACGATCACGCATCGCACGTCATGAACCCGTCTGAGCCAAGGGGATGATGCGATCCTCGGTCAAACTGGCGGCATACTGCAAGGCTTCGGCGATGTCCTCTTGTTCGAGGTCGGGGTAGGCTTCGAGGATTTCCTCGGAGGACATCCCGCTCGCAACACAGCGAACCACCGTTGCCACCGGAATCCGCAGCTCCCGAATACAAGCCTGCCCCCCCATCTTGGCCGCGTCAAACGTGATTCGGTTCAGCGCCATTAGATTGCCTCCAAGACAGTGCTTCGAGCCTCGATCATTCTAGCATGTATGGGTCCGGGTATCGAGTCCACCGATATGGTTGCTTCAGGTGTCGCCGTGCGCGGTGACGTGGGCGCTGAGTGATGTGGCCCACGCGGTCTGTGCGGTCGTGACCGGCGCCAGGTCACCCGCCACGAGATCCAGGTTGGCCAAATTGGCACCCGCGTAGGTGACGAAGTTGTCCAGCCAGCCGTTGAACGCGCCGGGTGCTCCCGACAAGCCCAAGGGTGGCACGGACAAGGCCCGCGCCAATACGTCTGGAACAACCACCAAAGCTTTGTCGCGGGCCTTGTCCGTGGGCTTTTGTCCCGTGGTGCCCACAGAGCTTCCAGCGCCCAGCACGGGCAAGGACCGCCAGGTAGCGTCATCGCATGATGAACGTCTTCCAAGGGCGGTCCTTGCCCGTGCCACCCAACTACTTGCCCTGGCCACCCGCCGGGGGTTCATGCGTGATTTGGCGAAGGTGTTCGACACTGTCGATCTGGCGGAGCAGTTCGAGGTCTTCGATCGGCCGCTCATGCGCCGCCGGGATGAACAGGGTGAATCCGGGATGCAGCAAGTGGGCGTAATCGCAAAGGTTCCCCACGGCGAAGCGGTGCATGGTCGATGGCATCAGTGGATGCGGCGTCGAGTAAACCGCCGAGATGACGTGCTGGGGAAGGTAGAACCGCAGCAGATGCGATCGCAGACGCTCGAATCGCTCCGGCTTGGAAACGCGCATGGTATGCAAAGTGGTTTCCACACAACCGATTTGCCAAATCAACGCCGGTACGTCGGGTTGCAGCGATTGACGACGCAGCAGCAGGTCGGTGGCTTCGTACATCTGCATTCCCGCCACGCAAGGGTCCACCATCAACTCGGCAAACAGGCAATCCATGGCTGAAATGCCCGGCAAGACCTGCACCTGCAGAGCCAGCAGGCCGGCCAAGTCTCGAATGAGAAAGGGTGCGTACGCGCCGACGATCGGATGGCCGTGCATCGCGAACGTGACCGGCGGATGGTCCAGCGCGGCATCCAGCACCCGCGCGGCCATATGGTGATACGCGTTCAGCCGCTTCCCGGTTTCCTTGTAGCTGGTCTCGAACAGCGAGGTGACCCGCGGACACAGGCTTTCGAGATACGTTTGGGTCGCGATGCCCGTGTCGACATAGAGCACCTCGTTCGAGCGGCGGATCGCCCGCTCCGTCTCGCGGGTGATCTGGTCGATGTTCAAGACGCCGAGCCCGACGATGTAAATGTCAACCACTGGCATCCCCTGTTTGCAGGTCGTGAATCAGATCGAGCAGCTTCTCGTATCGTTCGCCCGCGCCGCATACCCGAACGGCCTTTGCGGCTGTCTTGGCTGCAGACGACGCGATGTGGTGATTCCACGGCGGACTCGCCAACGCCTGAGTCGCCTCCTGCGCCGAAGCGTGGATTCTGTCCGGGCCGACCGTGAAGGGATGGATCGAAGCGGAGTAGGACACCTTCAGCCCGGCCTCTTGCGAGTCAACCACGGTGGGCGTGACGCGGATCATCCACTCGATTGCGGGCGGCATGCCGTCGTCAGGTTCTTCGATCGGTCTGCCGCCTTCCGCGTCGGTCCCTTTTGACGTGAGATCACCGGGCCACGGGCGCAGAGAGGCCTCATACGTCATCTGCGAGCCCGGCTCCGACGGTTGCGGCGTGTGTGGGGCCAATCGCAGCAACAGCTTGACCTCCGGCAGGACCAGAAGCGACGCGGTCTCCGTGTTGGAAGGACCTCGTCTCTCCGAGGGTTCGGCGGAGGCTTCGCCACGCGTAACGGCTTTGCCCAACAGCCCTAGCACACGCTCGTCCTGGCTGTGCAGGATATTCCGTTCCTCGTCGCTAAGGTCATAGCCTTCAAAGGCGCGTCGCGCATCGGTCATCGCCAGTTCGCGGAACGCTTCGTCCAGCAGCGCCCGAATCAGAAAGTCCGTCGCCGACCCACGCGTCATGAATCCAATCCTCGTGCAAGAGTTCCCGCTCGCGTCGCTCGTCAAGAGGCGACTGCCTAGTATAGCGACGGCGCAGCAACCGTCACGCCGGGTGCTCCCGACAAGCCCAAGGGTGGCACGGACAAGGATCGCCCGGCACAAGGCGTCCGAATCATACCATGGTGTGTGCGGGCGATCTTTGTCCGTGCTCGGCGCGCGAGGGGTTGCCGACGTTCAACACGGACAAGCTCGGTCTTGGTCGTATCATAGCCGTTCCCCGATTCGAGAGACGCTCGCTCAGCAATCGCCCCTTGCCTCAGACGCTTGTCCGTGCCACCCATCTACTTGCCCAGGCCACCCGCCGCACAACGAGTCAAAAAATGGGTGACTGTCCCCTGTTCCCCTGTTCCCACGCGGATCATCGACACGCCCGTCCCGGCATGCTCGTCGATCCGGCAACGGTTCGACCTCTATCATCACGCCGTCCAGGTATTGAACGAACGGCGCGGGGATGTCTCTGAGCACTGCCTCGACCAACTCGAAGAACGTGTTGCGAGAATGTCTCATTCTGATGACTCTCTACGGATTACCGTCAGCTTTCGGATGACGGAGACGCCAAACCCGTTTGTGGATCTCGATTGCGACGGTGACGGTCAACGCGCAGCCCAGCATGCCCAACCAGGCAGCCGGGTTGACGGGCTCCATCTCCAGCAGCGTGTGGCCCACGGGCAAGTACATCATCGCTATGTGGATCAGCATCGCTAGAGTAGAGCCCGCGATCAGGATGGGGTTGCGGAACGGAGACAGCCGGAAGGCGGATTTCGTTTCCGATCGGCAGTTGCCAATGTGGACGATTTCGAACAACACCATGAGCAGGAGAATCACGTTACGCGCTGAGACCTCGCTCCATCCGGCCGAAAGCAACCACCCAAAAACGCCAAACGCGACACAACCCATCACAACCGCACCGATGACCGTGCGTTCGATCATGAGCCGGTTGAAAATGGGCTCCCGTGGCGGCCGCGGCTTGCGACGTAGAACGCCCCCCTCGCTCGGCTCAAACGCCAGGGCAACATCCTGGATGCCGTTGGTTACAAGATTGAGCCACAGGAGCTGCACGGGGAGTAGCGGAAGCGGCATCCCGGTAGCGACGGCCAGTGTAACCAAGACCACCTCCGCAGCCCCGGTGGAAATCAGCAGGTAGATCACCTTGCGAACGTTGTCGTAGGCGACGCGCCCTTCCTCGATGCCGGCAACAATGGTGGCAAAGTTGTCATCGCTAATTACCAGTTCGGCGGCTTCGCGTGCAACATCGGTGCCCGATTTGCCCATGGCCACTCCGATGTTGGCGGCACGCAGCGCCGGAGCGTCGTTCACACCGTCCCCGGTTACCGCCACGTAGTGTCCCGCACGGCGGGCCGCGTCAACCAGCTCAAGCTTCTGGCGAGGGGTAACTCGAGCGAATACACGGCCACGCTCGACGGTCGCTTGCAGGTCCTCCGCGGATTTCCCTACGAGTTCGGGGCCAGTGACGACTTGGTCAGGCTGCGTGGCCAAGCCGAGGTCACGGGCGATTGCCAGCGCGGTGACCGGGTGGTCGCCGGTAATCATCGCGACCGACACGCCCGCATCGTGGCACGCGGCCACCGCTTCGCGAACCCCGGGCCGGAGAGGGTCGATCATGCCGACGAAACCCAAGAACGAGAGTCCTGACGGATCCGACGGCGCCTGCAATGAATCCACGGAATCGGGAGCTTCACCCTGAGCCAGCCCCAGAACCCGATATCCTCGCTCGGCCATGGACTCGGCCATGCCTTGCCATTCTTGGCGCGTGAGCGAACCGTCTTGGTCATCACACATGGCCAGGATGCGTTCCGGCGCACCTTTCACAAAGACCTGATACGTCCCATCCACTCCGTGATACGACGCGGCAAACTGATACTCGGGTTCGAACGGGATTTCGTTAACCTGTGGGTGAGTGTTCAAGGTGCCATGACGACTCCACCCGAGCTTCTGGGCCAAGGACAGCAACGCAACGTCTGTAGGATCACCATGCCACACCCAGGTTCCCTCGTTGCGGTGCAGGTCCGCCTCATTGCAGAGGACGGCAGCGCGGGCCAACTCTGTGAAGTGATCGGCTGACTCGATCGGCTCGCCCCGAAGGAGGACCTGCCCCTCCGGTGCGAACCCCTCCCCGGTGACCTCGAATATGTCACCGTTCGGCAGGCGGACTTCGCGAACAGTCAGCTCATTGCAGGTCAGCGTTCCGGTCTTGTCGCTACCGATCAGCGTACAACTGCCCAGGCCTTCCACCGCCGCGAGTCGGCGGACGATCACGCCGCGACGAGCCATCCGGGTAGTGCCGATAGCCAACGCTACGGTCATGGCGACCGGCAACCCCTCGGGTATGGCAGAGACCGCCAAAGCGACCCCGAACATGAACATCGTGGTGACCGTGTGCCCGTGACCAAAGATGCCGACCAGGCCGACCAGGACCGCCGCCGCCAGGACCGCAACGGCTACTGTGCGGCTGAACCGTTCCATACGCTCCACCAGCGGCGGCTTACCGCCGGCGTCGCTCAGCACGTCCTGCGCGAGTTGCCCAACGCTCGTTGCTACGCCGGTCGCGACAACCAAACCCTTACCGCGACCACGAGCCACGACCGATCCGGCGTAGGTCATGTTCCGACGGTCGGCAAGGGGCGTCGATACGTCTCCAGTCCAGGCGGGATCCTTGAAGACCGCAAGCGACTCGCCAGTCAAGAGCGACTCGTCCACTTCCAGGCTGTGCGTAGATACAAGGCGCAGGTCCGCCGGCACACGGTTGCCGGATTCGACCAAGACCAGATCGCCTGGTACGACTTGTTCGGCGTCGAGTTCTCGCACCTCTCCGTCGCGCACAACGGAAGCGCGGATCTTCAGGAACTTCTGAAGTGCACGGCTGCTTTTCTCAGCACGCCATTCCTGGTAGCCGCCGATCAGGGCATTGAGCAGCAGTACAGCGGCGATGAAGCCGGCATCCTTCACGTCGCCAATCGCGATAGAAACCACTGCGGCGACGCCCAGAATATAGATAAGCGGGCTGTGGAATTGGCGCAGGAAAATGCCCCACAAGGTTGGGGCAGGCTGCTCCGGCAGTCGGTTGGGGCCATAGCTCTGCAGACGAGCTTCGGCTTCTGCAGAGGTAAGCCCGGTATCAGCGACGGAGAGAGCCTCGCGAACCCGTCCAGAGTTAAGCGCGTGCCAGGCGAGACCCGGCTCTCCACCCTGGTCATGATCCAGAAGTGGTCTCACGGCGCCTCGCACAACGGTAGAACGATTCCAAATTAACATTACAATGTGCCGCCTGGCGGGGGTGGCCCAGGGCTTTAGCCCTTTGGGGACACGAATCGCGTCAGGCATTCGTGTCCCCCACCGCTAAAGCGGTGGGCCACCCACTGGATTCCATTTCTGTCGTGTGACATCATTGCTACCTTATTTAGGAATCGTTCTACTAGTATTCGTCTCTGGCGATGACCAGCAGGGCGCGCAGCACGCCGAGGCACTCGCCCTTCTTCTTGACAGCCAATACGGGTGACGGGCTCTTGCGGATCAACTGCTCCGTGACGGTGCCGAGCAGGACGCCAGCCGCGCCGGTTCGGCCGCGCGCGCCGATCACGACTGCCCGACCTGATCCGCTCCCCAGCGCCTCCAGAATGATCGGTACCGGCTTCCCGTGAAGGTCCGGTGCACACTTGCACTCCACGTTCACGCCATGGGTGTCTGTCCTTTTGATGAGCGTGGCACACTCGCGGATGGCTGCGGCTTCGAGCAGCGCTTGATGCTCCTCCAGGGTCGTGCCGGTCCGCGAATAGCCGGCGTGCACAGCGTAGACGTTCAAAGCCGTAACCGTGGCGCCGGTCGCCGCTGCAATGCCACAGGCGGTCTCAAGTGCGTTCGCGGAGCACTCAGAATCCCGAACCGGCACCACGATAGCATCCGCCTGGAGTGCGTACTCCTCCGGCAACACGAGCACGGAGCAGGTGGCCTTCCGTGTAATGCGCCGCGCCAGCAGAGCCTCGTCGTCTGTCTCCCCTCGGCGGCCGCCGCGCCGCCTCATCATAATCAGGTCAACGTCCTTCTCGTGCGCGTAACGCAGTATCTCGATCAACGGTGATCCACGAATCACCTCGCACACCAGCCGTTCCTGGCCATGTCCTTTGAAGTGCTCGGCCACGAGAACCTGTAGAGTCTCGCGGGTCAGCTCGGTTGGAGCCGGCGAGCCTGCCGGGGCATCCTCGAGGACGGGCCCGGTGTCATGCCGGAGATGAAGGAAGTGGACCTCCTGTGACTCGGCAGTGCGGGACCTGCCGCCGGCATACACAAGCATGGGAGCGTCGTCATTCGAGCCGTCAATGCAGACCAGGATGCGTTTGTATCGTTCCATGTTTGACACTCCTGTCGGTTAAGTTCGCGGCCTCCTTACCACGGGGAATAAGGAATAGGGGGGGGGACAGTCCCCTATTAACGCCGCGTTCGAGCCGTCTCGTTTCCATTCGGCAGCGGCGGCGTGGCTCTTGGGGGTCTGCCGACCGGCAACGGGCGGAGACGACGTCCCAGGCGCTGTTCCAGCTTGCTCAAAAACGCATCACTGGCCAACGGGCGGCCACGGTGCGTGGCCAGCCGAAGCCGGCTGACCGCAGTTTCATCCTCCGGCTGCCGCAGGCCCTCACGCCATTGCCCCGGCTGCCACTGCCGACCCCAAGCCGCCAGATCGAGCAACCCGGTAGGGTCGCATCCGCCGACGTGGGCCGCCGCACTCGACCACGCATATCGCCACGCTACCCGCACCAACTTGGCCCGAACCGGGTTCCGTTCGACGTAGCACAACGCCCGCCATGCATGCACCTTATCCAGAGGACACGAGAAGAAGCGGCTCTGCCACAGGTGCCCGCTACGGCGGTGCAGGCGATTGATGTACTGCGTGTAGCGAAAGTGCGTGCGCCCCAACGCCTGGGCCAGCGAAGCCTCCTCCGACGGCGTCCCCACCACGTGGATGTGGTTGGTCATCAGGCAGTAGCCCAGCACCGTGAAACCGAACCGTTCGGCATGCTCGCGGAGTAGCTCCAGATAGACCCGGCGGTCGTCATCGACAAAGAACACGTCCTGGAGGTTGTTGCCCCGCTGCGTAACGTGGTGGGGCACCCCAGCCAGCACGATTCTCGGAACACGCGGCATCCTCGAAACCTACACGAAACCGCACAACGAGTCAAGAAATGGGGGACTGTCCCCGGGTGTCCAGGTGTGGCCATATTCTGGGGTCCGGTTGATTTTTTCGGTCCACACTTCAATTGGGCGTTGCATTTCGTGTAACCCGGCTGGGGTGGCCCAGGGCTTTAGGGGCTGTCGATTAAATCGTCGGTGGCGATTCCCAATGTAGCGTCACCCCTTGTGGGTGACGAAAAACACGGGTGTGCCGCCCACAAGGGGCGACGCTACAGACT
>JAGLWJ010000247.1 GCA_023133475.1 Phycisphaerae bacterium
ACCAGGGACTTTGGACTTATCAAGCGGTGCGGTGGGTTGCGCTTCGCTTCGCGAAGTTCCACCCACCCTACAGGGAACTCAACTCTCTGCGGTCTCTGCGTGCTCCGCGGTGAAATATCCGGTTTAGCGGCGACAAGTCCGTAGCGTTTAGCGGCTCCCCAACGGGGAGCGTGAAAAGTGGAGCGCGGAGCATGGAAGATGCAATTCGTCCGAATATGCTAACGCGCCGTTGCCAAATCTCCGATGACAGCGGTACTGAACGCAAACCAGGTTCGGTATCAAGGGAGCAGAAAATGAACGCCAGTATTTTGGAAGCGATAAAGAAATCCGCAGCGGTCCCCTCCATGCCGCAGGTGGTGACGCGGTTTCTGGAGGCAATCCAGGACCCGCAGTTCAACTACAACAACATCGTCAAGATTCTCTCCACCGACCCCGGGATGGTCAGCGAGGTGCTGCGCCTGGCGAATTCAGCCCTGTTCGGGGTGGCCCGCAAAGTCACCAATTTGCGGCAGGCACTTACTTTGCTGGGTCCCAAGCGGACTCGCTCGCTGGTGTTGGGTCGCTACCTGGTGAACGGTTTTGGCGATAGCCTGGGGGGCGGAATCGACACCAGTTACTTCTGGCGTCGCTCTTTGGCTGCCGCGGTCCTGGGCGCCCGATTCGCCGACTCGATTCTTCCCAAAATGCGGGAGGAGGTCTTCATCAGCGCCCTGTTGGCGGACATCGGTATGCCCATCCTCGCCCAGGCACTTCCCGACCTGTATCAACCTATCGCAGCTCGCTATGCTCCTTACGGGCAATACTTCACCGATGACGAAGAACGCGAAACCGTGGACGTGACCCACGGTGAAGTGTCTGCCATGGTGTTGGCTTATTGGGGGTTGCCCGAGTTGATCTGCAAAGCGGTGAATTTGCAGCATTGTTCCAGCATCGCGGCGACGGATGACATCACCCGCATCGCTCGCATCCTGAACGGATGCGACTGCATCGCCAAGCTTCTCTGCGAGATTCCCGATGTCAGCGATACAGGCCGGATATGCTCGGACGCCGCCGAGTTTATGGGCGTCGATCTGGAGGTGGTCAGCCGCCTGCTCGGCGAAATCGAGAACGATGTGGAGGAGTTGGCTTCGATCTTGCACATCGATGTGATTCCCAGCACGGTATACGACATGATCGCCAAGTCCATCCAAGAGAAACTGTCGGCATCCCCCGCCCGATAAGGGGCGACGCAAAAATAACTTCCAATTTTCGGCTGTCTCGCGGTGGGCCACCCGCCGCTTGCGCTAGGCCCGGCATTTATGCCGGGTATTGGAGTGGTTGCCTTTGCCCCCCAGTTTCGCCCCGCTCCGCGAGGTTCCACCCACCCTACGTTACTTGGAACGCGCCATCATTCAGAAAGACGCCATCGGGCCAGTTCGTATTCGTTCATTGGTGTGAAAAAAAGCAGGTCCGGGTCGAACTCGATGCTGATGTCCACACACTTTCGGAACCAACTGCGAGCCTGTTCGCGGTCACCGGCAAACAGGGCAACTTCGCCGGCGTAGTAGTGCGCTTCGCAAAACTGCTTGAGGTCTTGTGCATCGGCGGCTTCGACCAATTCCCGCGGGTCGAGTTCACCGTCCAGGCAAGCAAAAACCTTGGCCAGCCAGGGGTCGGTCACATCCGCGCGTGCCTTTTGAAGTTCAACCTGGGCCTCCGCGATGCGTCCCAGATCGCGCAGGATCAAGACGAGCCGGGCATCGGAGTAAAAGGGGAACCCGTGCCTGACGGCGAACATGCGGTAGTCCTTGATGGCCTCCTCGGGCCGGCCCAGAATCCAGCAGACCGTAGCCCGTTGATAGTAGTCCCATTCCAACTCGCCGGGGTCGCCACAGTCGATCCGGATGATGCTGTCGTAATCGTCCAAAGCCTTGGCGTATTCTTTCATCTGCCGGTAGGCGCCGGCCCGCGACCAGTAGGACTTACGCAGTGAATATAAGCTTGCCTGCCCGTCGAGCGTCGCGATCACCTTGGAATACTGGTCGATTGCCGGCTCAAAACGGCGCTGTTTGGCGAAGATATGGCCTTTGAAGAGCGCCCACGAAGTTGCGTTGCCGCCCAATTCGACGACCTGGTCGGCGGCCTGGAGGGCGCCGTCCAGATCGCCGACGTGCAGGCGCAGATGGCTCAACCGCTCCCATGCCAGGGCGTGGTGTGGATCACGGGTCACCGCCTTCTCGGTATGGTCCCGGGCGCTTTCCCGCCGAATCGTCGCGAAGGAACGAATGTACCACGCTTCAGCCGTATCAGGCATGTCACGGTCGGCTTCAGCCTGGAACCGGTCAGCCAACTGCTCCTGACCACCATCGCGGTAGATGTCAGCCTGCAAGGCGTTATAGGCCCACTTCCACTGATCGGGCTTGGCGTCCTCAAGGACACGCAGTGCACGGTTGTACTCATCTTGTCGAAAATAGGCTTGGGCGCGGACCAACCGCACTTCCGGAAGCGCGGGGTGGTGACGAAACAGCCAATTGGCCCGGGCGAAGGCATCGAGAGGCCAAGCTTCCTCCAACAGGCGTTGGGTTGTCAGCGCACCGTAGCGAGCATTGGCCAATTCCCGCCGCCTAGAATGGATGCCGCCCCACACCACAACCAGCGTCATCAGCAGCAGGCACCCAGCCAGCCCAACCCGTAGCCAATGCTTGCGAACCTTCTTACGCAGGACATACAAGCCGCTGAGGCGATTAGCCAGTATCGGGTCACCCTCGAGATAGCGGCGCAGGTCTTCGCCCATCTCCCGTGCGGAGTGGTAGCGATGGCTTTGATCCTTCTCCATGGCTTTGAGAATGATGGTTTCCAGCTCGTGGCCTACCCGGTCCGACAGTGATGACGGGGCGGGTGGCGGCTGTTCCAGAATCCGCCTGACGACATCGGATGGGCTGCCCGCCGGATCGAAGGGTAATGTGCCGGTGAACACCTCGAACAACATGACCCCCAGTGCATAAACATCGACGGGGATACCGATGGCTTCGGGGACACCGGAGGCCTGCTCCGGGGCAAGGTACGGCAACGTGCCCATGATTTGGCCTGGCATGGAAAGCTGAGTCATCTGAGTTTCCTGGGACTCGACACGATCCATCGCTTTGGCCAACCCGAAGTCCAGAATATGCGGTTTCCCTTCGGTGTCGATCAGCACATTGCCCGGCTTGAGGTCACGATGGATCACCCCGTGCTTGTGGGCATAATCGATTGCTTCACAAATCTGCTCGAAGAGCCCGAGAATCTCACGAATCGTCGGCTTTGCATCAGCGACGTACCGGTGCAAGGGCACGCCGTCAATATAATCCATGGCGTAGTATTGCAGCCCCGAGACCACCCCGCTCTCCAACACCCGGACGATGGCTGGGTGTTGCAATCGGGCTGCCAACTCGACTTCCCGTTTGAAACGCCGCCGGGACGTAGGCGAAGCGAACGGGCCGCCCAACATGACCTTAAGAGCCACCCACCGCTTGGTGGAGACTTGCAGAGCCTTGTACGCCACCCCCATGCCGCCCCGGCCGATCTCCTCTATCAGCTCGTACCCGCGAACAGCGGGAAGGGGTGTTGCCGGGGGAGCACTCTCGTTGCCGACCACCGTGCCCCCCTCTGTGGCCCAGACCTGGTCCATCAGTGCCAGACCAGCCAGATATGGTTCCAGATCGTCAGCCAGTTCGGGGTGTTCGGCTGCAAAGCTTTCCAGAGTCAGTTTCTCGCCCGACCGGCGACGGTCGATATACTCGCCGACCAGTGCGGCAACACGATCCTTCGGTTGAAAACTGTTTTCCCCCATGTGCGGTTCCATGGAGACATTCCCGTCTTCGGTTCAGGAAAAACACCTCATCATAATAGCCCAAGTGGATTGTAAACAATAACTCAGATAGGAAACATTGTTGTTGGGTGCACTTACCCTGCCCGTATAACCTGAAAAAGGGGTATAATGAGTAGTAGGCCGATGATACTTCCACAAATGCCAGGGACCAGGTAGCTGGGAGATGCGTATGGGTCAGCCGGACCAGATTCAGGTGTGGGTCGAAGCGGTTCGACGCGGCGATCAGTCGGCTGCCGGCAAACTGCTCGTCACCTATTATCCTCTGCTCAGAACCCGTGCGGCGGCGCGGATGGATCGGACGGTGCAGGCCAAGCACGAACCTGACGACATCTTGCAGCAGGTCTACCTACAGGTTATGCGTCACCTTGAGCGGTTCGACGGCCAAACTGTGGATGTGTTCCTCAACTGGGTCTTCACTATCCTGGATAACGAGCTTATCAATGCCTGGCGAGCCGCTCACCGCAAGAGGCGCGATGTGAATCGTGAGCAGCCCATTGACGGCGGTGATGCAGCCTCTTACTGGAATCTCCTGGACCACGTTTATGCCGACTCCGATACCCCCAGTCACATCATCAGAAAGGATGAAGCATTCGATGCCTTGCTGGCTTGCGTAGCCGTTCTTTCCGATTCTCATCGCCGCGTAATCCGCTTGCGCTTTTTGGAGGGGCTCTCCGTGAGCGAGACAGCCGCACGCCTGTACGCCACCAAGCCGGCAATCGTCGCACTAACCAAGCGCGCTTTGGACGCCCTGCGCCGGTCCATGGATCACTTGGGCGAATTTACCCGAGGTTCATAACACTACAACGTAAAGGCACTTGTAGCGCAGGCGTAGGGCGGGTTCCACCCG
>JAGLWJ010000248.1 GCA_023133475.1 Phycisphaerae bacterium
GCCGGCTGGAAGCCGGCGGTACGGTAGTGTCAAACGCCCTGACCACGCTTGCGTGGCCCTGCGCTCGGTAGTTGATCCGAACCTGCCATGGGTTCACTGAATGTTTACCACTCGATACGCCCTAATTTAGCTGCAACTTCTTTCTAGGCAATACTCTGCGATCTCCGCAATTTCCCGATTTTGTTGTCCCCGATTTCGTGGTGGACCATTCGCCTGATACGCGGTAGCATCTGCCGCAAGACGGCGGTGCCCGCCAGCCGGATCCCGATGCGCAGCGCGGACGGAACGCCGGCCAGCCATGCGCTGCCAGGAACGCCACCGGTCAAGCTCGTTCAGTTGAACGTGAAATCCCCTGGCGAGTCACACAAGCATTCGGAAGAATCCGACGTGGGCGCTTGGCCCGCGAATAACCGAGAAAGGTACTAATCGCATGACAGCGACTGCCACGATCATACCGACGAACCTCCCCACAACCCCGACCGCCCCGTCCACGCATCCTCTGAAATCGCGGGCCAGGGTGCTGCTGACCAGCGTGTTCGGGCCGTATGCCCAGGACGACGAATACGGCAGCCGGAAGATCAACCCCATGGAGCTGTATCACAACCAGGTGACGCGGGTACAGGGGGTTTTCTCCCTGCGGATGTTCCACCGCTCCTGGGGGCTGATGCTGATCCAGGCCAACATCGCCGCCCCGTGCACGCTTCTGGATTTCCCCGATATGGAACGCTTCGTCGCCGAGATCACGACGAATAAGTACGACATCGTCGGGATCAGCGCGATCATCCCGAACGTCGAGAAGGTGCAGAAGATGTGCGAGCTCATCCGCGAGCACCTGCCCGCAGCCACCATCGTCGTCGGCGGGCACGTGGCGAACCTGCCGGACCTGGACCAGCGGGCGGATATCGACCATGTCGTCAAGGGTGAAGGCGTGCGCTGGATGCGTCGATTCCTCGGCGAAGACGAGAGCCAGCCGATCGAACACCCCCGGATCACGTCCGGCATCGGCGCACGCATCCTGGGCGTGAACCAGTCGAACAAGCCGGGCGAAGTCGCTGCCACGCTGATCCCCTCGGTGGGCTGCCCGATGGGCTGCAACTTCTGCTCGACCTCGGCGATGTTCGGCGGCAAGGGAAAGTGCGTCCATTTCTACGAGACCGGCGACGAGCTGTTCGAGGTCATGTGCGGCCTGGAGAAAGACCTGCGGGTCCGGTCGTTCTTCGTCATGGACGAGAACTTCCTGATGCACCGCAAGCGGGCGCTGCGGCTTCTGGAGTTGATGACCGAACACGGGAAGCCCTGGGCGCTGTACATCTTCAGCTCGGCGAACGTGCTGTGCTCGTACACGATGGAGCAGTTGGTGGGCTTGGGCGTCTTCTGGGTCTGGATGGGCCTGGAGGGCAAGGACTCGCAGTACGCCAAGCTTCACGGCGCGGACACGCACGAACTCGTGCACACGCTCCAATCGCACGGGATTCGCGTGCTCGGCTCGAGCATCATCGGGCTGGAAGAGCACACGCCGGAGAACATCGACGCTGCCATCGACTACGCGGTGAGCCACAATACGGATTTCCACCAGTTCGCGCTGTATACTGCCATTCCCGGCACGCCGCTGCACGCCGAGAAGCTGGCCGCCGGGACGCTCCTGGATGACGACGAATGCCCTCTGGCCGACAGCCATGGGGAGCGCCAGTTCAATTACAGGCATTCGCACATCGCGCAGGGCCAAGAAAGCGAGTTTCTGCTGCGGGCGTTTCACCGCGACTTCGAGGTCAACGGCCCCAGCCTCATTCGGTTGACGCGGACGATGCTCCATGGCTGGCAGCGCTATAAGAACCATCCGGAAGGACGGATTCGCCGGCGGTATGCCTGGGACACCCGCAGCCTGGCGACCGCGTACGCCGGGGCTTTATGGGCGACCCGGCACTGGTATCGCGACGACCCCGCGTTGTCGGCGAAGATCTCGCGGCTCCTGAAGGACCTCTACCGCGAGTTCGGGCTGAAATCGCGGCTGGCGGCACCATTCGTAGGCCGTTACCTGCGGTTCACGATGGCCCGCGAAGACCGCCGCCTCCGTCAGGGCTGGACCTACGAGCCGCCGACGTTCTACGAAACGAAGCAGATGGTCGCGGCGGGGAGCACGGGTTAATGTCATCGAGAAGGGCGCAGGCCAATGCCGCGTTTACCGTGGATGGATAGGAAGAGACGGCAATGACGGCCTGCTCCCCGGTGCGCCATACTTAATTCGCTTGCATGTGGTTGATGCGTAAGGTATTATGCGCACATGACTAGAATTGCTCGTGTTGTAGCGGCTGGCTTCCCTCATCACGTCATCCAACGTGGGAATCGTCGGCAGAAGACCTTCTTCCGCGACGACGACTACGAGGCCTATCTTGCTCTGATGGCAGAGTGGTGCTCAGAGTGCCGGGTGAAAGTGTGGGCATATTGCCTGATGCCCAACCACGTTCACCTGATCGTGGTGCCAGCATCCGAAGATGGCCTGCGGCGCGGGATTGGCGAGGCCCACCGCCGTTACAGCCGGCGGATCAACCTTCGCAAACGTTGGCGAGGGCACCTCTGGCAGGGCCGATTCGCCTCCTACGTCATGGACAAGCACTATCTTCTGGCTGCAACGCGATACGTGGAGATGAACCCGGTCAAAGCCGGATTGGTCGAAAGGCCAAGGCAGTACCGCTGGAGCAGCGCCCGGGCTCACCTGACTGGCCGGGATGATGTTTTGATCAAGGTCAAGCCGCTGCTGAAGCTGGTGGACAATTGGCGGAGGTTCCTCTCGCAGCCGCTCGACGAGGAGACCACGGAGAAGTTACAAAGACATGAGCGCACCGGGCGCCCGCTTGGCAACGATGCCCTGCTCGGCACGCTGGAGAAGCGCCTCGATCGCCAGCTACGGCCGAAAAAGCCGGGGCGAAAGCCAAAGTCGAAAAGTTGCAAATCGACCCGCCAGAAATAGGTATGGTGTCCACCGAGATGCGGACCCGACCTCGTGACGACAATCCAGAAAAACAAACTCCGAGCAGGAGGTGAGCTCATAGAGGGTCGAGAAGACACTATCACGGTTGAGTGCCCGTGCGGGGAGATGCATCAATTCGCCCCACAGTATGCAGGACGTCTTGCGCGTTGCCCCAAGCTCAACCGAAGATTCCGAGTTCCCAGCAGCAGTGGTTCCGTTGCTTTCATTGTAGATATTCAACCAGAGCCCGCGCCCCGCGATGATGAAAAGGATATACAAGCATCGTCGGGAACCACCAGCGGTTGGCTCGTCAAGCGGGTGAGCGACCTATATCAGTCGCACAAGCAGAAGCGCGAGCTTTATAGGCAAACGCATTGCCGCTGTCTGCATTGTAAAGCAGAAAACCTGACCGTGGATTTCTTGTGCACGAGGTGTGGGTGTCCACTTCACGACCCAAAAACGGCCTTTCTCTTCATGGAGAAGCGGCGGCAGGAAGCTCATGAGTTGAAGGTGGCTCAAGCAAAGGATGCTCAGCAACAGGCGACTCTCCCTCCCGTCGCACGCCAAGTGGTCGCCCAACCTAAGCTCCGCTCCAGAATCGAGCAAAAGGTGATAGTACACCAAGGAAGCGGTTGCCTGACGCTCATTGGGGCAACTACCTTGATTATCTTGATTATCTTGATTATCTGGTTTGTCCTGGTGATTCCGATTTGCTCAGGGGTGCTCTCTTCGACTTCGTATCCTGGATCGGATCGAGAGTCGTCGGGAACGGCCAGGACCGATACGACACTGCCGCCTCTTGGTCCAGCGACCACAAGTCCTGGAGGGGGGACCCGCGGGCAGAAGCCGGGTGGCTCAGTGTGGGCGTCGGCAAAGCAGGCACTGCGCCAGGGCGATGTTGAGCTGCGCATCACGCGCGTACTCGTCGGCAAGGTTCCTTTGCGCGGCGGCTTCGATGATCGCGAGACAACCTCGCAGGACGAACTGCTCGCGATCCATGTCGAAATCACCAACCGTAGCCAGAGCAAGAAGGTTGAATACCAAGGCTGGCTGGGCAGGGATTTTGCATTTAACCGTGATTATGCGACCTTAGAAGACAATTTCGGCAACCGTTACAAGCGTATCAACTTCGGGATTGGCACAAAAATCGTCGGACACGTCGAATCCGAGTCGATCTATCCCGGCAAATCCTTGGGCGATGTGATTGTTTTCGAGTTGCCTGTTGACACTGCTGAGTATCTCAACCTCGAACTGCCGGCGAAAAACTTCGGCGGCGACGGCATGCTGCGCCTTCGGATACCTGCGGGCATGATCCAACGCCGCTGATATAGCCTCTCGGTCCGCGGCCCAGCCACATAGCCGCGCACGTTGCATCCCCTTGACACACGATTCAAATGTGGGCCTGGACCCAGACAAGGTGTCAGAAATCAGGGGACACCATAGCTAAAAATCGGGGGACACGATAATCAGGGACCACCATACCTATCGGGAAATCGGGGGCACCATACTTAATTCGCTTGCGTGTGGTTGACGCGGAGGGTATTATGCGTGCATAATTAGAATTGCTCGTGTTGTAGCGGCTGGCTTCCCTCATCACGTTGTCTGATGCCCAACCACGTTCACCTGATCGTGGTGCCCGCGTCCGAAGATAGCCTGCGGCGCGGGATCGGCGAGGCCCACCGCCGTTACAGCCGGCGGATCAACCTTCGCAAACGTTGGCGGGGGCACCTCTGGCAGGGCCGATTCGCCTCCTACGGCATGAACAAGCACTATCTTCCGGCTGCAACGCGATGCGTGTAGATGAACCCGGTCACAAGGCCGGATTGGTCGAAAGGCCAAGGCAGTACCGCTGAGCGAAGCTGATAGCCCTTACAGCTATTGACATGTTGACCTACTAGACGACAATTTCAGCGATCGGTAGACCGATTGTGCCCTCACGGCGATATTCGTGGCGGTCAGGCCACGCGACGGCTGATGGGCTCAGGGCGCGGGGCTCCGGCTTGGCATGTGGGAAGCGCGATTAGCCCCGACGTTGGGAGGTGGTCCTGCACAACGGCTAATCCTCCGGCCTTGTGCAGGATGGACGAGATACGAATGTTGCGACTTGACCAGAAACGCGGGTTTGGCCGGGTCGTGTGTCTGTACGTGGTAACTGCCGCAAACAGGGAGAACCAAGGCATGTTAAAATCGAAGAGCATTCACAGATTGAGCGGGAGCGTTCTCCTGCTCACGAGTGTTTGGCTTGTGGCCGGGTGTGGAATAATGCCCCTTCCGGAGCCAATCGAAGATCCAACCGAGGATCCAACCGAGGAGCCGTTACACAAGACGCTCTTCACCGATAATCTCGGCGATCCCAACTACCAGGGAACCCAGACCTGCCTGACTTGCCATTCCGATCACGCTACGGACATCATGGAGACCGGGCACTGGAACTGGAGCGGAGCGGTCGACAACGTCGCAGGCCTTGAGGGCGAAAACCACGGGAAAGTCGACCTCGTCAACGATTACTGAGTGGCCATCAGCAGCAACGAGGGTCGTTGCACGCAATGTCACATCAGCTATGGTTGGAAGTCGGGGACCGACACGGAAACGTTCTTCAACACGCCTGAGAACATCGATTGCCTTATCTGCCACGATACGACCGGCACATACCGCAAGCACCCGAGTGCCGACGGCGGCGGCGGCCCCGCGTCGCTCCTGGTCGACGGGGAGGTAGTGCCCGTGACCGAGATGTCTGAACTCAACGAGGTGGCGTACAATGTCGGGACGCCCTCTCGCGCCAACTGCGGGATATGCCACTACTACGCCGGGGGCGACGACAACGTCAAACATGGCGATCTTTCGACCGACCTGAACGACGCAACCAACGAGCAGGACGTCCACATGGGCGGACTCGATTACTCCTGCCAGCAATGTCACGTTGCACAGAATCATAAGATCGCCGGCACCACGGCACTGCACAGCGACGAAGGTGAGACGGCCTGCACCGATTGCCATAACGAGGCTGACCTGCATAGTGCAAACCCGATGCTCGGCAATCACACGGACAGCGTGGCCTGCCAAGTGTGCCACATTCCAACGTTCTCGCGCACAATGGCTACCAATGTTGCCTGGTACTGGGATGAGGCTGGTGAAGACCGCACGGACATTCCGCTCCAGTTCGACAGAGCGACCTACAGCAAGAAGAAGGGCAGGTTCGAATGGGAAATGAACGTCACCCCCACGTACCTGTGGTTCGACGGGGAGTGGGCTCGTAAGGTCGTGAACGTCAGCGACACGTACACCGAGGCGGGCACCGAAGAAGACCCGGTCGCTTTGGCTGTTCCGACTGCCACTGCCGAAACGGAAGGTGCGAAGATCTATCCGTTCAAGAAGATGATCGGCCGGCAGCCGGCAGACTCGGTTGACCAACGTATGCTCGTGCTTCACTTGTTCGGGACTGGTCCCGGCCCGGATCCCTACTGGGTCTCGTTTGACTGGGGTCTGGCTGTGGCAGAGGGCGCGGCTTACGCCGGCCAGCCCTACAGCGGCGAGTACGAGTTCGTCAACACGGTGATGTACCTGAGCATCAACCACGAGGTCGCACCTGCGACGGAGGCTCTGCAATGCGCCGATTGCCACGGCAACGCGGTCTTCTGGGAGCACCTCGGGATTGACGATCCGACCGGCGGATAGTGTGCGGCGTCGTGCCGTGCTTACTGATTTGCCCGGCTTTGAGGCACTCAGGGTATCCCCCGGGGCAGGCGTGATCCTCCGCGTTCCCGCCTGCCCCGGTTTGTTCGACTTGTCGTCGAACCCCCGAGGACGGATGAGTTAGTGCCAAAGTAATGCCGTCTTGGACGGCGATTGCTTCGCGATATTCGTAACCGTTCACACCGGGTGGCACGGACAAGAACCGCCGGCGAA
>JAGLWJ010000249.1 GCA_023133475.1 Phycisphaerae bacterium
CGATCGCCCGCAGATCGTGATTGCCCACCGCGACCGGCAGAGGCTCCGCCCCCCTGCCACGTCGGGCCACCCCAGCCAACAAACCCACCAACGCCCCCAGGCAGATCACCCCCGATCCACCGGCGGAGACGAACGGCAGGGCAATCCCCTTGGTCGGAGCCATCACCGTCACCACCGCGATGTTGATCACCGCCTGCAAACAGATCAGCAGAGTGACCCCAAAAGCCAGTAACCGCGCTTGGCTGGTATCCGCGGCACGCATGGCCCGCAAACCCAACACCAGCAATACCATAAAGAGCAGAATAACCGTTAAGCCGCCGAACAACCCGGTCTCCTCGCAGAGCACCGAGAAGATGAAATCGGTCTGGCTGGCTGGTAGATACCCGTACTTCTGGATGCCCGCGCCCAAGCCCCGACCGAACCAGCCCCCCGAAACGATGGTCGCCAGGGACTGGATCGGGTGATAGCTTGCTCCCTGCGGGTCAGCCCAGATGTCCAGGAAGCTGATCAACCGCCGCACCCGGTAAGGCTCGCAGTAGATCAGGTAGCCCCCGAGGGCAAGACCCGGAAGGGCTGCGAGCATCAGGTAAACCACCCGGCATCCGGCGGTCAGCAGTATGACGCCGCCGACCAGCCCGAGCAGAGCGGCAGTGCCGAAGTCCGCCCACCCGACCAGTGCGGTCAGTGCCCCGATCACCAACACTGCGGGCAATAGCGTCTTGAGTGTGGACTTAACCTGCTCCCCTCGAGCCGCCAGAAACGCCGATAAAAACACCACCAGCGCCACCTTGGCAAGCTCGGATGGCTGAAAGACAAGCGGGCCAATCGCCAGCCAGCGACGTGCCCCGTTGCGTTCGATCCCCACCCCGGGGATCAACGTAGCCACCAGGCAGGCACACGCCAATATCACCAACAACACCGTCGGCTGCCACCACGAGCCCAGCCGCCACGCAAACGGCTTACACCCGATTCGCGCAAAGACCAGCATCGCCACAAACCCGAGGACGACGAACGCCAACTGCCGCCCGAAAGAGGATTTCCACAACGTCACCGAAAGCAGCGACCGGTCCAGGCTGGCGCCGGCTGAGGCGATCATCACCACCCCGAACATCATCAGGGTGGCGGTCACCCCCATGATCGCCGTGGGCATCCATCTGACGTAACCGCCGTCGGCAGACATAAACCGTTCTCCCAGGCGCGGCGCTCCGCGGGCTGGCATAAGAAACCCGTCGCGTCAAATCAGTTTGGCGGTGTGAATTGAGGTGTTAGCGTAGCTTGACCGTCGCCAACGCGAACACCGCAAACATGGCAGCAACCAGCCAGAAGCGGACCACCGTTTGCGTCTCGGTCCACCCACTCAAATGGTAGTGGTGGTGGAGCGGGGCACAACGGAACATGCGCTTCCCGCCGGTGGACTTGAAATACCACACCTGCAAAATGACCGAGACCGCCTCGATCACAAAGACCCCACCGACGATAAACAGCATCAACTCCTGGCGGATGACCACGGCTACATACCCAATCGCGCCACCAAGGGGCAGAGATCCCGTGTCACCCATGAACACACGCGCCGGGTAGCAATTATACCACAAGAACCCGGCACATGCACCCACAATTGACCCACAAATTATCGCCAATTCGCCACTTTGGGGTATATGCGGTAGTAACAGCTTACGCGACAATGCCTCGTCGCCGACGATGTAGGCTAAAATCATGAACACCAGGCTGCAAATCGCCACGCAGCCCGAAGCCAACCCGTCCATCCCGTCGGTGAGATTCACCGCGTTGCTCGTCCCGGTGATCACCAGAACCGCCACCAGCATGAATGGAAGCGGAGCCAGCAGTAACCCGTGTTTATAGAACGGCACACTCAAGATGCGGTAGGCTTCGATTTGCTCGGCACCGGCTTCGCCGCCCACCCAGGCGAAGTTGGTCCGGCCTGTGCTGTAGACGAAATACCCCACGATCACCGCCAAGCCAACTTGGAACAGCAACTTCTCGTAACTCTTGAGTCCGTCGCGGGTGCCGCTACGGCCGGCGCTGGTCAGCTTGAACCAGTCGTCCACCGCTCCCACTGTCCCCAACCACAGGATACACAAAATGCTCATCTGAACGTAGAAGACGAGGAAGTCGGCAAACAGCAGGATGCTCAGGATGATGGACCCGATAATCATCACTCCGCCCATGGTAGGGATGCGTTCCTTGTCGCGCATCAGTTTGTTGAGCGATTCGTGATCGAACTCGGGGTGGTCGCCGAGTTTGTATTTCACAAGTGCCCGGATGACTTTCGGGCCTATGAGCAAAATCAAAAGGAAGCAAAACAGAGCTGCACAGGTAGCCCGAAACAGCGTGTTCTCGTAGGCATAATGCCGCCCTTCGAGCAGTATTCGGAAAAAGTGGTACAGCACCTCCGGGGGTTCCTTTCTTATTCTGAGAACCACCAGTATATAGGAGAATGGAGAATGGAGAAATGGAAAATTGAAAATGAAAAATGGAAAATGTGGGGATGTGAGACATTGTCGTCGGGTGCACTCCCTTCTTCTCTGCGCTCTCTGCGTCTCTGCGTTCATGAAAAATGGAGCGTGAGGAATGGAGAATGGAAAGTGTTCGATGGACATAGAGGTGTTGCTCAAAGAATCCAAGACGAGACTGGCGGCAGCGTTTGGGACGCGATTGCGTGGCGCGATGGTGTACGGTTCACAACCGCGTGGCGAAGCGGAGGCGGACAGTGACATCGACCTGATGGTGCTGCTGGAGGGTCCGGTGGCGTTTGGCTGTGATCTGGAAACCATTATCCATGCGCTGTACCCGCTGCAGTTGGAGATTGACCGGCAGATCGATGCTTGGCCGGCGGATGTCAAAGCGTACGAGGCTCAGGAATTCGCAATCTACCGGAATGTGCGACGTGAAGGGGTGGCTCTATGAACCGAGAAGTGGAAGCGTTGTGGGAACGAGCGACTACGGCAATCGAATCCGCTCGGGCGTTACTGGATATCGATCCGGACGGAAGCGCCTCGCGTGCCTATTACGCGGCGTTCTTCGGCGTCTCAGCCTTGTTCGCGATGGAAGGGCGAGTCTTCACCAAACATACCGCGGTGGCGGCGGCAGTGCACCGCGACTTGGTCAAAACCGGTCGATGGCCTGTAGAACTTGGGGAGATTTATTCCTGGCTCATGCGAACACGTCAGACAGGCGACTACGGCCAGGACGTTCATGTCAAACCTGCCGAGGCTCATGAGGCGGCAGATAAGGCTGCTCGGATACTCGAGGGTGTGCGACAGATCAGCTCCGAACAGTTGCCATGATCTGCTGCGACAATCTTTCCAACCCCATCGCCCGCGAGCCCTTGATCAGCACCGTGTCGCCCGGGGCGAGCATCGGCGGCAGTTCCGCGCAAGCCTGGCCCGTCGTCTCCCAGACGCAGGTGGTGACGGCTGGGTTGACGGATCGCGCCCCCGCAATAATTGGCTTGGCTTTGTGCCCCACCGATACCACAAACTCGATCCCCGATCGGCCGGCCAGAATACCAATCTGCTCGTGGAGAGCGTGGCTGTGAGTGCCTAACTCCCGCATCTCACCGGCGACCAGAACACGCCGGCCCCGCTCCACGGTCTGCAAGACCTCGATCGCCGCCGCCATACTGGTCGGGTTGGCGTTGTAGCAATCCTCGATCAGCGTCAGACCACCGAACCGCCGCACATTCAAACGCATGTTCGGAAGCCGCACCGCACCCAAGGCTTCCACAATCTGCCCCGGCTCCAGTTGCATACGCCGCGCAACCCCGAAAGCCGCCGCGGCGTTCCTGGCGTTGTGAACCCCCGGCACCGGCAAGCGAACCTCATTGCAATCGTTGATCCAAAAGGAAACCCCATCCAACCCCGGCTGCACACCAGTCACCCGAATGTCCGCCTGCGAATCGGTCCCGTAGGTGATGATTCGCAAATCCCCAGGCAGTGGGCCATGCTTGACCCGCTGCAAATCGTCCAGGTTCACCAGACCCAGCCCACCGGGTGAAACGTGGTCCAGCAAGGACAGCTTCTCGCAGGCCACCCCATCAATGCTGCCGAAGCCTTCCAGATGGGCGTGCCCGATCGAAGTCACCACCCCGATGTCCGGGGAGACCATATCAGCCAGATGAGCCACCTCGCCGGGGGCACTGGAGCCGATCTCCACCACCAGGTATCGATCCGCAGGCTCAGCCGACAACAACGTCAACGGTACGCCGATGTCGTTGTTGAAACTATGCACTGCCCCGCGCCCGGGCAGGTGGGTGCCCAGCACGTGATCGATCATCTCTTTCGTGGTGGTTTTGCCGTTGCTCCCGGTCACCGCAATCACCTTGGCGGGCAATAGCTTACGATAATAGGCAGCCAACCGCCCCAGGGCGGTGCGGGTATCGTTGACCACAATAAGCGGGCCGTGGTGGGGGGCGGAAAGACGGGCTCCGCTGGCAGCGGGATTCGACACCAGTGCCACCCGCGCACCTTTCCTGAATGACTCCGCCACAAAATCGTGCCCGTCAAAGTTCTCTCCCGCCAAAGCGACGAACATCTCGCCCGGTTTGAGCGTGCGGGTGTCGGTGGACAAACCGGCGACGCCGAACGACTCACACGGCTCGAGCATTCGCCCGCCCACCGCCTTGACGATCTCATCCATCCGCAAGGCGATCATACCGAACTTACCCCTCGTAAACGCGGGCCGCTCAGGTCCACCTCCTGTAATGCCTCCCGAGCCACCTCCGCGTCATCGAAATGAATGGTGCGGCGACCGAGAATCTGGTAGTCCTCGTGCCCCTTACCGGCGATCAGGACGGTATCGCCGGCTTCCGCCATGGCGATAGCCTGACGAATGGCACTTCCGCGGTCCGGCTCCACGTAGGTTTCACAATTGGGGAACTCACCGATTCCGGGCAGAATTTCGTCGATGATGGCCTGTGGAGCTTCGGTTCGCGGGTTGTCGCTGGTGACGACAGCCACCTCCGCCAGTCGCCCGACGGCGGCACCCATCCGCGGGCGCTTGGTGCGGTCACGATCACCACCGCAGCCGAACACGCAGATCAACCGCCCGATGGTCAGCGGTTTAAGCGTGGACAAAGCATTATCCAGGGCGTCGTCGGTATGGGCGTAGTCCACCAACACGGAGATGGGGAAACCCTCCGGTTCCAGGCGTTGCAACCGCCCCCGGACCACTCCGAGACGCTCGATGCCCCGGGCGATGTCGTCAGCCCGAACGCCCAGCTTGTAGGCTGCCCCAACCGCCGCCAGTATGTTGGACGTGTTGTGTCGCCCTATCAGGCTGCTTCGCACCAGGCCCGAGTGCCCGCCAAAGTTAAGCTCCAGCTCACATCCGCTAAGCGACATCGAGTGAATCTCGGCGGTGACCTCGAGTTGCGGGTTGGAAATCCCATAGCGGATCACCGGGACCCGGCAGTCAGCCACCATCTCCGCAGAGGCGGGGTCGTCGTCGTTTATGACCGCCGCCGCATCGGGGTCCAGATTGTCGAAAAGCCTCTTTTTGGCCTGGAGGTATGCCTCGCGGGTCTTGTGGTAGTCGAAGTGATCACCGGTCAGGTTGGTGAACACCGCGGCATCGAAACTAAGCCCGTCGCAACGGTGCTGATCCAGGGCATGGCTGGAGACCTCCAGCACCGCATAAGCCGCCCCCGCCTCCAATGCCTGCGACAAACAGGCACATAATTCGATTGGGGGCGGTGTGGTCAACTGTGCCGGCAGGCAATCATCCACTACATCGTACCCCAACGTCCCCACCGCAGCCGTGCGATGACCGGCGGTTTGCAGGATTGATTGCAGAATACGGCAGGTGGTGCTCTTGCCGTTTGTCCCGGTGATCCCGATCAGGCGGAGCCGTTGCCCGTTCCGGCAGCGGTTCACCCCGTAAAACGCCGCCGCCAATCGTGCCACCGCCGACCGGGTGTTGCTTGACCGCACCGTGACCACCGAATCCGGGGCGTTCACCGGCTGCTCCGCCAGGATCACCGATGCGCCATTCTCGATCGCGGTATCGACAAAATCGTGCCCGTCGTGCCGGGTGCCCCGAATCGCCACGAAACAGAACCCCGGCGACACACGCCTTGAGTCGTCGGTCAACCCGTGGATCGGAACGTCGGGCACCGTTTGCGGATCGGTGACACCCAAACCCGCCTCGGCAAACAACCGATGCAGTGTCCAATCAGGTGTTTGCATTGAACTATCTCCGCGCCAGTCTCTGAAACCACTCTATTCCAGCAGGTTATCATATCTGTAGGGCGGGTTCCACCCGCCATGCCGGCTATAAGTCCAAAGTCTCTAGTCCAAAGTCCAAAGTCGGAACCCAACGGGACTTTGGACCTTGGACTCATTCGGTTGGTGGGTTCCACCCACCCTACGTTTGG
>JAGLWJ010000025.1 GCA_023133475.1 Phycisphaerae bacterium
CAGGTAATTGGCATCCGCCACCTCCCGTGTTGCCCCCCGCAGGTACACCAGACCCCGTTCGTCGTCCACTACGATGGTGAGCTTCTGCGCCGACGCGAAAGATTCCGGTATGAGAGGCTGTTCTTTCTCCGCCTCGGTCCCGTTGGTGTCGGCATCGTCTTGAGCTTCGGTCTCGGCGGGCTCCGCATCGCCGGTGATGCTCCGCAGGATGGCGAGTTTACCTTCGACGTCCTTGTCGAAACCCGGGGCGTTGGGGCTTTCGGGTTCAGGTTCGTCCTCGTCCTGTGGTTCATCATCCAGGCCGGTTGCCGCGAGAGACATCCAGCGCAGGGCACTGAGCGGAAGCACACACGGTTGAACCTGATCGATTAAGTCCAGGTAGTCTTTTTCGCCCGGTTTGGGGAGGCCTTGGATCACCACCCTGTCCGCCCCGATGCGTTCCTGGAGAATCGCAGCCAGTTCTCGGGCGGTCATCTTCTCCGGTTTGATCACCTTGAAATCCCGCGTTTCTTCACCCTCTTTGCCGGGTTTGTCCACGTATTTCTTGATGAGCTTGCGGACCTCGGCGAAGTCGTCCGGGCGGCCCCGAATGGTCATGATTTCGGTGAAGGGGATGTAGTCGATCTTGGGGACGTTCTCCGGGTCAGGCCAAAGGGCGTCGAGTATCATTTCCAGATCGTACACCGCCTCGTAAGCATCCTCACGATGCTCCAGAGGATAGGTGTCGAACGGCTGAACGTTGCCGGTCTGGATCAACGGTTCCTCGCCCGGTTTGCCCTCGTACATCTCGTAGAGGTTGTCAATCTCACGAATCTTGGCGGGTGAAGCGCTGACCACCATGGTGCTGGCCCAGACATCGCTCACCAGATAGATGTCTTTCCCACGTCGAGGCCCACCGCCGATGTCAAAGGTTTCGACGACTTCCTGCCCTTTGCCCCTGCGTTTGGGCTTGCTCGGCTTGCGCCCGCCGCCGGAGTCCACCAGGGTCATCACCACGTCGGCGAACTTCTCGACATCGATGTTTTGCGGGTTGTAAATCTTGATCTCGCGCCCGCCCTTGGAGGCTTCGTCCAGGTCTTTGATCCACTGCTCGACCTGGTCCACGTCCTCTTCGTAGCCTTCCAACACCAGGGCGGAACCGCCCGGAGCCGCCACGATGGTCACGTTTTTGGTGGCGACGGGCTTGGCAGGGGCCGGTCTTGCTTTACCACCTTTACCACGCTTGCCCGATCGCCTCGGCGAAGACTTCGTGGACTTCATTGCCGCGTTTGGTCGGTTGGCCAGCATGGCCTTGATCGCCGTCACCATCTCCTTGGGGTTGGCCCGCTCCAGCATCACGGTCCTGACGATCCGCTCGCGGTCCGGGCGATCCAACTCGGCGATCAGCGTCTTGGCATCTTCCATCAGCGCCGGCGGGACGATCACGATCAACCGGTCACCACGCGGATCGGGCATCACCGAGATGGTCTTCTCCGACGTGCCCTTGGCGTCAAGCGTCTCGCGGATAACCCCAGTCTCCACCAGCTCGGCATATTTGATCTCGAGGATCGGCTCGATAATGTTGGCCATCTTCTGTGGGTCGATGTTCTCCAGCCGGACGAATTCGATCGCCGGCCCTGGGGCGGGTTCTTCCGGTTGCAGAATGGCGATCTTCTCCTCGATGTCTGGGATCATCTCTTCCGGGGCAGAGACGATGATCTTGTGGGCGGAGATGTGCGGGATAAAGCGGATGTCGCCTGCTTTGGTCTTCTGCAACCCGCCGCTTCTGGGCTTGCCGGCCTTGCTCCGGCGTCGGCCTTTGCTCTTGCTCGCACTCTTGGGCTGGGGGGCTCCGATCGGAACCGAGGAACTTCCCGGATAGAACGACGACAGCGTGGTGGCGATCTCCTTGACGTTGGCGTTCGGCGGGAAGGTATAAACCTTCACAATGATGTTGAGCGGATCGACATCGAATTCCTCGATCAGTTCGGCGATCTCCTCCATCTCAGCCCGCGGAGCCACCACAATGAGTTCATTACGGCCTTTTTCAATGATTTTGATCTCGCCGGCGGTGGACACCACAGCGGGAGCGGCACTCGGGCGTTTGCCTTTGCGCTTGTCCGCGCGTTTACCCCTGCGTGTGGGCTTGGGGCGGGCGGTTTTCTTCCCCACCACCAGCGACTCCAACAGCGACTTGACCTCGGCGGGGTCGGCATAGCGCAAAGTGAAGGTGCGGCGTTCTATCTCGGGATCGACATCGAACAATTCCACCAGGCTGCGGATTTGCTCCAGTTCGCTTTCCGTGGCACCGGGCACCATGATCCCCGTTGAATGGGGCAGCATGGTGGGTTTCTCGACGCCCACGGGAGTGACCATGGCTTGGTTGATCTGCGTGATGATCTCCGCCGCCTCGAGGTTCTCGACGGGGATCACCTCGATATCGGTATTGACTTTCGCCTCGCGGTCGAGCATCTCGATGAGCGGCAGATAGTCCTGCTCCCATTCCTCGTCGGTGCAGACCACGTACAGCTTGCCGGTCGCGTCGTCCCCGTGGTACTTGGTGCCGCCGGCGGCTTTGCCTCGGGAGGGGCGTCTGGGTTTCGGGCTTGCCTTGCCGCGTTTGGCTTGTCTGCTCTTGGCCGGCGCCCGGGCCGCCGAACCACCCCCGCCCTTCTTGTCCAGAGTATTCAGCAGGTTAATCAGGATCGAGGGGCTGATGTAGCGGCACTCGTAGATATGTATGTCGGTTTCCTCGCCCGGTTGGTCCAGGTCCTCGATGATCCCCCGGTACAGTTCGATGGCCTGCGAATCGCCCACCAGGATGAACTCGTTGTTCACCGGGTCCCTGGTGATCATCACCAGCCCCGCCAGGATTGCGTCCACGCTCTGGGCGATCTGCTCCGCCACCGGTTGAATCGTCTCCGGGTCGGCGTGCTCCACCGCCACGCGCGCGGTCTGTGACTGCGAGGGGATGTCATACAGGCTCATATACATCCGCAGCTTGGTGAGTTCCTCCTCCTTGGCCATCACGATCAACGTGTTGTTGGTGGAATTGGGATAAATCCTGATGGTATCGGTGATGATGCTCCCCGCCGCCGGTGTCGAACGTCGCGGTGTTCTTTTACTCCTACTCTTACCCTTGCCCCTCGCACTCTTCTTGGGCGCCGCGGCGGAACTCTTTCCACCGTACATCGGGCGCAGGGCATTCATCAACTGCTCGACACGGACATGCTCGGGGGTGATGATGATCATATCACCCAACCCCACCGCCAGGTCCACGTCAATGATGAGCAGATACTTTTTGACCTCTGCTATCTTGTCGGGCATGGCCCGCACGAACAGGGTTTTGACATCGTCGTAGGGGATCAGTTCAATCCCGTGCCCTTTGACGCGGGCCAAGCTGGGGGCGGGCGGGCGTTTTTTGCGTCCCTTGCCCGAGCGGGCCGGCTTCGCGGCAGCGGCACCACCGCGCAAATCCGGCATGAACTGATGAAGCATGCTGACCGCATGTGATGGCAGGACGTGCTCGATGGGGATCCCCTCGAACGGGCGCGGGTCGTCCGCCGCACCCTGGAAAATATTGACCAGGTCGAGATACTTCCGCACGTCCCTCGCCAGTGCCAGGATGGTCAGGGCGTTCTTGTCGCGATAGGGCGCGATGCGCACGTAATCGGGCATGAAGTCCCGCAATTGCTCCAGGTCCGCCACCCGCCCTTCCTTGGGGGTATAGAGCACCAGCACGATTTCCATCTCATCCAGCCCGGCGTCCTGGAACATTTCCACACTGGTATAGATTCGGTCCGGCTTCATCTTGCGTTGGGCTTCGGTCACCCGGAAGACTTCCAGCGAGTTGCCCTCGCGCCAGATGTAGAAGTTCTCCGGATGGCTGAACAGAATCTCGCGTATGCGGCTTAATGCCGCGGGGTAGTCCAGTTGCTCGGTGCTTACATAGGTCACCTGCCCACTGGGCGTATCGCCCAGGATGGCCAACCCCGACATGTGCGAAAAGGCGTCCAGCAGATCGCCGTAAGTCCCTTGCTCGATGCTGATCGAGTAAGAGCGTTCCTCCGCCGGCTTGAGCATCTGCTCGTACTCGGCATCGAAGTCGATATCCAGCTCCTTGGCTAGATCGGTGCTCTTGGCCGCCTCTTCGGCGACCTGCTCATCGGCAACTGCCTCCTCCTTGGGTTGATCCGGCTTGGGCTTGGGCGTCTTGCCGCGCTTCGAGGTCTTGCGCGGGGACTTCCGCCGCGAACGCGACGCGGGCCGAGGCTTGGAACGCGATGAACGCGAGCGAGCGCTCTTGGAGTCGGGCTTGTCGGCAGAGGCATCATTCTCTTTTGCCGGCGGCGGTGATGGATTCCCCGCCGTCACCACCCCCGTGCCGGCGAACAACGCCAGGCACAAAGCTGCGATGCCGAGCAATCGACAACTCGACCTCCTCCAAACCAGATCACGCAAAGATGAACTACGCAAGCGACTCATGGGTCGTCTCCTTATCTGCTGTCGCAACGCTGAACAGCACGTTCAACGGCGTTCTGCAGTCCTACGGTTTTCTGTTGCGGCGGGTTTCTGGCTTCTTCAAAGCACCCCGCGACTTGCGACTGCCGGCTTCTTTCCCAGGCAAAGACAGCCCGCTACGATGTCGGCCTACCCCTCGCCCGGGCGAGTTGGCCAACTTCTCGGGCGGGCCGGCAAACTCCACCGGCGAATCGGCAGGCCCACGCACCTCAACAGGCGGAATGCTGAATTCGCCGGCCAACTGTTCCGGCGGGCCGGCAAACATCGTCCCTGCCCCAACGCTCTTGCGATGACGACGCGGCGGGATCGAGGAAGTCCGCTTGGGCTTCGCCGACGGCGAGGAGACCGGTGCAATCGTGGATGCCTCCGCATCTTCCAGCGAACCTGCCAAATCCTCCGGCGGGCCGGCCAAATCACCAGACATCTCCACCATATCCTCCAACGAACCCGCCAAATCCTCCGGCGGGCCAGCCAAATCGCCGAACGCCTTACAGGAGGCGGGTGGAACCCGCCCTACAGGAGGCTCCTCCTCACGCGGCGGCTCGTTGGCCAAATAGTGCAACGCCGCCGCTCGAAGTTGGGGTTCGTCTACCGTCTCATTCAGCGCAAGCGCGTTGACCAGAAACTCACCAATGGGGTACAGGTACTCATGTTCACCGCCCCCATCTTTTCTACGCACCAATACCCCGAAGGGATGCACCATCAGCAGCTTGCCGCCGTCCAAGTCCTCCCCGACAGCCACATACTCACGTTTCTTGTTCTTGCGATGCACCACCTGCACCTTGCCGATGGCCTGCAGGCAACTGGTGATTATCTTCTGATTACGCTGCGGATCGCCCGCCCATACCGGGCCCTTATCAACAGGCGGAGGAGGTGGAGGCGGCGGTTTCACCTCTTCTTTGGGTTTCTCCGCGATAACCACCGGTTCCTTTTGTTTGACCGGTCTGGTAAAGGGTTCCTTCTCCCAGATCGAGGCATACTCTTCGGTGCGGTACTTGACCAGCCGCGGAGGCTGATCCCCCTCATACGCCTTCGAGCGGAAAAAGGTGGGTGGCACCAGAACGTCGATGCCTCCGGTCAAGGCGACTTGCAGGGTCTCTTCGCCGTTGTTCTTGCCGCGCTTGCGGGTCTTCTGCGGGGTCAGCTTGACGTTCTTGAACCGCGAGATGTAGGGCAGTTCGTAGAAATTCTTGAGAAACAGCACTGCCTGCTGCAAAGACCCCTTACCACGTATGCTGTAGCTCAGGGTCACCAGACCAGTTTTGCGGTCTTTGCTGCTGCTCTTGGGGCTCACCTGGCGCTCCTTCAGGCGGCACCGATCCAACAGCTCGTTGAGGGTGCTGGTGAACATATCGCCGACCGCTTTTTCGTCCGTGCCGCCGGTCCGGTCCACGTACTCTCGATACTTCTCCCGGGCGGTCTCAACCTCGGACAGGTCCGATTCCAGATCGAAAAGGGCGTCCTGCCGCTGGAGAATCTCAGCCTCGAACTCGAACATGGGGGCAACCCACTTCGGGTACACGACCTTCACCCCCAAAGCCACCACTGCCACAACCACGATGACAGTTACCAGTGTTTTCTCGTGCTGATTCATGATGCTTTGCTCGGTTCTACTAGTCCGATTTCCCGCGGTTGATCAGCTTGATGTCCATCCGCGTTCGCACGGTATACTCGTCCTTATCCTTCTGATCCGTGGTGGTGCCCAGCTTGGCGTCAAAACGCGCCGGGGCATCCTCCGACAGCTTGAACCCGTCAAGCTTGTCCACCGTGTCGGCGGCGATTTTCGTATCCTTGCAGTCCATCTTGACTTCGATCAATCGCTCTTTCTGCGACAGGCTGATCTCCGAGAGCACGATCTGGTCATGATCAGGCCAGACCAAAAGAAAATCAGCCAGGTCGTCAAGCCAGACAACCTGCTCATGCTCAAAGCTCTCCACCTGCTCCATCATCGCCCCGAACTTTTTGTACTCTTTCAGCTTGGTTCGGGCTTTAGCGATCTGGTCGTCCAGGCCGACAATCTGCTCTTTCTGCGGGAGAACCACCTGACGATAAGCCACCACCCCCGCCCCGATGAACAGCAGCAAAATCGCCGCCACTATCGGCGCTTTTTTCAGGCTCTTCTGGTGTTGCGAGACCGTCTTCTTGGGATGCAAAAAGTCCACGTACAAGTTGCCGTGCCCACCGTGCCCCAGCGCCAGCCCCAGGGCTGCGGCAAACCCGCCCGCCGCCGCCCCGCTGACGCTGTTCCACCCGAAACACGACGTCGGATTGTACCGCTCACCGTTGATGTCGAACCGCCGGCGGAGGCCGTCAAGCAACTCATCCTCGACACCCGTGTCGCCACTCACCACCACGTGGTTCATATCCGAACCCGGGTCGCCGGCACGGTACGCCTCGATCGTCAGCACAACCTCCCGCAACAGAGCCTGCACCACATGCTCCTGCTCCGGAATCACCGGACCACCACTATCAACCGTAATCCCAAGGTCCAGATCGAGCGTCGCCC
>JAGLWJ010000250.1 GCA_023133475.1 Phycisphaerae bacterium
GGCCCTTGACCATGCCACCCACCGCGCACTCCGGGAGCGTCGGGCCTGGGGTCTACCGAACAGCGTTGCCGCCAGACCCGACGCCTCAGAGTTTGTTTGAGGTCATCGAGTATCGACGACCCAACCTACCTGACTAGTGGTGGACCTGGATGTTGCCACCACCGAGAGCACCTTGGGCCTTGTGTTTCGGAGTCGGAGTATCGTTCTCAGTATCGACGACACCCAACCAGATTTCGATCTTGAAGGTATCCTCAGTACCCAAATCGTCGTTGTCCGCCGCGGTGACCTTAAAGGTGTATTCTCCTTCGCCGTTGATGCTAGCCAGTCCCTTGAAACGCACCTTATGCGCGGAGGTGATCACCAGCCAATCCATGTCTAAACTGTGCAGGTTGATGTCGCCTGCCTTGTACCTGAACTGCAGATTGCCGTCGGGGCTGTCCGCGCCTCGCTTGTACTTGACAACGAACCCGAAGTTGGCTTTGGAGACGGTGTCCGTAACGGGCTCACCGTCGATAAAGCTTTCGGCGTCCGGCACGAACCAACCGCCGCCGGTAGTGAACCCGTCGGACGGATCGTACACGACCACGAAGATGTTATCTTGCACCCAATTCCCACATCTATCCGTTAGCGTGAGTGTGACGCTGTAGATGTTGGCCACCGTATACGTATGGCTCGCGAACGTGGGACTGGTTGCCGGATCGGTTACCGTACCTGTGGTGTCACCGAAATCCCAGGTCGCCTCGACATCCCCGCAGCTCTCGGAGAAACCAGCCATAAAGTCCACCGGATAGCCGACCTCCACAAGCAGCGGATCCCCGAGAAGACCCGGAATCTCGAGCACTGGCGCCGTGGTGTCGATGACCGTGATAATCTGATCGCACGAGAGCGAGTTCTCACAGTCATCGGTGGCCGTCCACGTGCGGGTTATCGTTTCGGTCTCTCCGCAACCCGGCACGGTGGAATCGCCGGAGGTGATCTCCACGCTTCCGCAGACGTCCGAGCCAGTGGCCGAGCCGTTGGCTGCGATACTCGTGTCAGCCGGACATTCCAGCGTTGTGTCGGCCGGGCAAGTGATGCTCGGCAACGTAGTGTCTTCAATCGTGAATGTCGAAACGCAGGTTGTCGCCCAATCGCAATCATCTGTGGCCGTAAACGTCACACTGGCCGCGCCGGTCGCGCCGCAATCGTCTGACAGAGCGGTGTAGTTGTCCGTCAATGCCACGCCACCGCAGATGTCACTGGCCGCGAAGCTGCCCAGCCAGTCGTTCAACTCTGCGCTGTTACCCGCGCCGTCACACTCCACTGTCGTCACCACCGGACAGATGTCGATCATCGGAGGCGAGGTGTCCCCGATGCTCACGGTGGTCGAGCAAGTATCGCTCTCGAACCCGTCGTTGACGGTCAAGGTCACGTTGCAGGTCAGCGAGCAGGCAGACGGGGTGTCGACACTGAGCGCGGGCGTAGCGCTGGTAGCGTCATCAAAACTGCCGCCCGGGCAGTCCGTAGCCCACGCGTAGGTCAACGGGTCGCCGTCGGCATCGCTTGAACCGGTTCCGTCGAGCGCGACCGTCGTAACAGCCCCCTGGCATTCCTCGGCGTAGGGTGCGCCCGCATCGCAGATCGGCGGTGTGTTGGTGGTGAAATAGGCGAACCCTATTCCATAGTCATAGTTGAAGTCATAGGCGAGCGCAAAGAGCTCGATTAGTCCTGGGGGCGTCGACTCGGTAACCGTAACGGTATAGGTGAAGGTCGTAAACGTCGGGAATAGCCACATAACGTTGTTGGCGTTATTGGGATCCGGCTCGCCCAGTCCGTAGTCCACGATGGTGAGTAGCTGCCCCGCCGAGTCCACGGCTTCAGACGCCACCAGAAAAATGGGAACCCCCGGGTTCCCAGACACCTCAAATGTGATTACGACGTCCCCCTCCTCCGCAGTGCCGCCCAACAGCAGATTCTGTCCGTTTTGCATCGCCGAGGTGAAGGAAACGACCACCTCAGCCCGCAACGTCCCCGGTGCGGCAAACAACACGCCGATTACAATAACTGCCGCCATCTTGGTAATAGGCTTCATCACAATAAGCCCTCCTTTTGGTTGAATAAACACCTACTTAGATCAACCCCAAACCCTGCGGTCTGGCCAGGTCAAAACCATGGGCGGGGGCGCCCCGCGGGGCCAAGAACAAGATACCCCGCGAGGGTGCGCACCCGCTCACACTCGGCTTTATCCTCCGCCATTGCAGCAGGGCAGCGTTGTTGCCTCGCCACAGACGATGTTGTCCCGCCAGTTCACCGGCGGAACCGTGATATCCACCGAGGTTCCATCGCCACAGAAGTGGAACATCTTCAGCCTGAACTCATCAATAATGGTCATCCCGGTGTCGTCATAGCTGAGGCATATCTTGACGGGTGGGGTGTAGGTCGCCGTGGTGTCGATCGCGTAGTACTCGGAGAACACCCCACAGTCCGGAACATTGTTGCGGACCCGGCAAACCTGGAATCCGCAGTCCAACGGCCCCGGCGAACCCTCCTCGACTTCCACGGTGGTCTCACCTCCTTCGTCGACACCATCGAAGGTGATGGTGATTTCAGGAGCGTCCGGCGTGATCACCACCACATCATCGCCTGGCGGCGTCGAGGTGGAATTGCACTCGTCGGGGATGAGGTTCCCGTTAGCATCCTCACTGGTTCCGTAAAGGATGTCGCACGGGTCGTAGACGCCGTTGGGCTGGCAGTCTGCATCTGCCAGTTGGCAATCGTCCGGGATGCCGTCGGCATCGCAATCCGTACTTTGGCCGCAGCCGGGAACATCGCAAGACCCGCCGGGCTCCCCGCAATCGATGTCGCAGTCATCCGAGATGCCGTTGTTGTTACAGTCGGGAAGAATGGTTACGGTGGACGAGCAACTGACACTTTCGGCTTCGTCAGAGATCGTCAGAGTCACGTTGCAGGTCACCGAGCAACTGGACGAGGTATCGATGCTGAGAGTGGGCGTAGCGACGGCGGGATTGTCAAAGCTGCCCCCCGGGCAATCCGTCACCCACGCATAGTCCAGCGGGGTACCGTCGGGATCGCACGACCCGGTCCCGTCAAGCGCCACTGTGGTGACAGCACCCTGGCAGCCCACCCGGTATGGGCCGTTGGCGTCGCAAATCGGCGTCTGACTCAGAACGTCGACCGTCGTGTAAGCAATGTCGTACTCGCCGTGCATGTCCGTGACTTTCAAACCGATCGTATACGTCACCCCCGGAACCGCTCCCAACTGGAAGTCCGGTTGAGCCGCGTTGCTGTCGTCAAATTCGCCGTCGTTGTCGAGGTCCCAGGCGTAGCTGGCGATGCAATCTCCCGGATCCGGGTCATACGAGCCGGTCCCGTCCAGCGTGATGGTGGCGCCCACATAACCTGAGTAAGGACCATTGGGATCTGAGACCGGTGCATGGTTGCCGATCTCGACCGTCGCATAGGCGACATCGCTGCAAACCGGGAGGGGCACTCCTCCCCACTCGCCTATATCATCGGTCACTCTTAACCCAATGACCCCCACATAAGGCTCATTCCAGGTCCACTGCACGATCATCCCCACCGCGTCGTCGAACTCGCCGTCATTATCAATATCCCATTCATAGAGGATGATCTCATTGTCGGGGTCCGTAGAACCGGAGCCGTCGAGCGTCACCGGCACACCAACCCACCCGACATAAGGCCCATTAGCATCTGCCGTTGGACAGTGCGGGGGGCCGTGTACGTGAATCTGGCACACCTGCATATCAGTCTGCGCGCCCAGGGGGTTGTCATCCGTCACCCGCAGGGCCACCGGATACCAGGCTTCGTCGGGAGGCCAGGGATAACCGTCGACAATGGTGGTCGTACATTCGGTGGTCGAGGTGACATCTGCCACGAAACCAATGGTTTCGTCGTACTCGAAGTCCCACTCCCACTTGACAATCGCGCGGTTGGGATCGGGATGATGCGAGCCGCAACCGTCCAACGGGATGTCATGGAACCACATGAACTCCAGGTCATCACAATTGGCGACGTCGGCCACCGGTGGAAGTACCGTAACGCCCTTTTGCAGGGTCAGAATCTGCCAGCCGGTGGCAAACGCATCGTACACGCGGGGGGGGCCTGTCGTATCGTCCCAGCTACCATCGGTATGTTGCTTGCGGACGGCGTAATGCGCCAGGCCCTCCTTGTAATACGCTTGCGCGTCACCCTGCGGAGACCCCGAGCCCGGGGAATAATACCAGTCGAAACTGTTCCCCGTCGGCTGATTGGTGCAATCATAAGGTGGATTATTGTACTCCACAACCTCTTCCATGTCCGGGGTCGGAATACGCATCGCCTTCATCACGGCGTACATGCTATAGCCGTTGCCGTGTATTGGCATATCCTGCCAACTCGACCCGTTGTCATTCCAGTGCCGATAAAGATACCCAAGACCGCCCTTGATATTTGTGTCCGTGAGAGGGGTGCCGAGGAACTCGTGGCAGATAATGCCGATACCCGCCTTGAGAGCGTTAATATGGTTGGAGTCGGTTGAGTAGCCCCAGCCGCCATAGTAAGTATCGCAACTGGTATGGTGCACATAGTTCAAGAAGTAGGGCAACTCACTGCGCACGAATGCCGGCGTGGTCGAGCCCATGTTGTCCTCGGCCGCCATGATGGCCAGACACGGCCACTGGGTGGTTGACATGTCCGAACTGCTATAGTTGGCATGATATCGCCAGCCACCACGGTACTGTCCGTAATTGGAATCCACTTGCCCCCAGGCGAAGTAATCCACCAGGTCCTGCACGATCTCGCGATACTCCCTGCCATAGACGTATGACCCGCCGACCGAAGCAATCCTGTTGGGCGCGCCGCTGCTGGCCACGGCAAGCGCACAGACACCGCCGATGTACGTTGAACGGGTACAGTTCCACACGTCTCTGTAGTTTATAAAGAGCCCGATGCCGTTTCCATTGGTGTCGGGATTACCGGCGGGCTGATTTCCAATGCCTTTGTCGTAGGTATGGCAAAGGATGTAGTTCATTCCCCGCTGCACAGTCTCGACGTAGGGGTTGTTGTCGTAATCGCCGATGACCTTGCTGCCGTGCAACTGGAATGCGTCCACGGCAGTGCCCGTTGCCACGACCAGAAAACCATAAGCCGGCTCATTCCAGTAACCGTACGGTTGGCTGTAGCCCGGGCTACCCCCGCCGTAGGTGCCGCGAACCATGGTGGTATGCAGCCACCAGAGGCCCTTATCGATGGCCATGTTGATTCGCACATCCAGGTGGGCGGGGATGCTCAGGTCGGAGCTCTCAAAAATCTGTACCCAGTAATCATCGAAATCTTCTACACCCGCGCCATCCTTGACGTGCAGAATGGCCCTGAACAACTGGCCCGGCACGCCGGTATACGTATGGGCCACCCCAAGGTTGTAGGAATTGCTTATGGCGGTCCACGAAGTGCCGCCGCCATCGCCATAATCCCAGTAGTAGTGCGTTGCCCCACCACGGGCAATCCCCTTCAGGGTGATCTGAGCCCCACTGTAGGTGTAGTGGGGTTGGGACGCATCGTGTGGGACCCATGGTACACAGATCGCTTGCGGTGTCGCCTGTGCTGGCGGTGCTGCTACCAGCATGCCGACCACACAGCACACCAAACCTGATACTAATAACTTCCTTGCATGCATCGTAATTACTCCCTAAAGAACGGCGCTTCTTCCTAACGAAGACAGGTTCTTAACCATTAAAAAGCTTTCCGAACCTACGGGCCATGAGAACTATTCCTTTTCCTCCCCCGTCCCTCTCCCGAGGCAACGGCCGACACCTCCTAGGCCCCCTTTCGGAGGATGTCGGTCAGCGTGCCCTTCGATACGCTTCGATTGGAAAACCGACAGGATTCGGCGCACACTCCACTGGGCCCATCCTCCTTTCTTCTGATCTTCTCTGACCCAAAGACATGAACATTACGAAAACGTGGGACATATGTCGTTTCCCGTCCCGCGCCATGCTCGCAATTTGCGACTCTACCGCCCCCCCCTCTCACAACCGCGCCCTACTCACCCTCACCCCCACGGCAATGAGTCTATTCCCTCTCCCCTAGGTGGGACAGACCCCCACCCTTTGGTTGCTCCGCTACTGACGGTCTTCCCGCAACCGAGCCTAGTGCGCGGTCAACGATACGGCTTCCGCCTCAGCAATACCAACCCGCCTAATCCAAGAAACATCATCGTCGCCGGCTCAGGGATGATGTTGAAATAGGCAAACTCATACGCGTCGGGCTCCTCAAAGCCGGCGGCCATCACGAAGATCTCGGCTGGTCCCGGCGGGGTCAACTCAGTGACCTCCACCGTGTAGCTAAAACTCGTGTAATCCGGCTCCATCCACAGGATGCCGCCGTTTTCGGGCCAACCATCCCCGTAATCGGTAATGGTGAGCAGCCCAGCCTCAAAATCCACAACCTCACTGGTCACGAAGAGAAGGGCTCCTATCGCCGGATCCTCCGCCGTGAAGTTGATTACGACCTCCCCCGGCACCGCGTCGCCGCCCAGCAGCAGGTTTTGCTCGTCTTGCATCGCCGAAGTAATTGTAACGATCGGAGAAGCGCTGAGAGAGCCGATTCCGGCAAATAACACGCCACCTGCAACAACTACGCCCACCAACCTCTGTGTGATAACACCCTTCATACACCTTCCTCCTTCTTTACCTGAGTACCGCCCCCCACTGGACTCCGTTCGCTTCTTACCATGCGCC
>JAGLWJ010000251.1 GCA_023133475.1 Phycisphaerae bacterium
CGCTCCGAACGACTAAATCGACAGCTCCTAAAGCCCTGGGTCACCCCAGCCGGGTTACACAAAATGCAACGCCGTGAACCCAATGTTTTCGTTCTTGTTTGTATTCTTAGCCTCCGGAGGAGGCGACGGAATATAGCCCAGGGCGAAGCGCAGCGAGCCCTGGGTGGGCTGTCCCTCTCGCCCAAAGCCCCCGAAGGGGGCGATGGATCGCCGGGTTCACCGCGGATTCCATCGCCCCCTCCGGGGGCTCAGGTCGCACGAACTACCAACCCAGGGCTTCGCCCTGGGCTATATTCCACCACCCCCTCCGGGGGCTGAGAATGCATCATCGTGTTCATAAACACATGCCCTTAGATTCACGGCGTTGCGTGCCATGCCCCGAAGGCGGGTGGAACCCGCCCTACAATTGCTCAATCATCCAGACTCTGCCAAAACCTTGCCCAGTGCCGCCTCAATATGGTCAACCGTGCTCACGTTCACGGTCGGCACCTTGCGGTTGATTTTTCTCATCAGGCCGGTGAGGACCCGGCCGGGGCCTATCTCGAAGAACATCTCGACCCCCTGTTCAATCAATCTCTCCATCGACTCCTGCCACCGCACCGATCGGACCACCTGGTCTTGCAATAGCTTGCGGATGCCGTCCGGGTCGGTATGCGGCTCGGCGGTGACGTTGGCGATGATCGGGACACGAGGCATGTGGACGGTGGTATCGCGCAAGACCTCGCCAAGTTGATCGGCGGCTGATTGCATGAGGGCTGAATGAAATGCCCCGGAGACCTTGAGCGGAATAGCCCGACAATCGAACTCACCAGCCATTTCGACCGCTCTTTGACACGCCGATTTGACGCCGGAGATGACGATCTGGCCTGGGCAGTTGAAATTGGCCGGCGAGAGAACCTCGCCCTGCGACGCCTTTTCGCAGAGCTTCACCGCCCCCTCTTTGTCGCCACCGATCAGAGAAACCATGCTGCCGGGAGAAGCCAGAGCAGCCTGCTGCATGAGCTGCCCTCGACGATGGACCAGACGCAAAGCGGCGTCGAACTCCATGCTCCCCGCGGCGCAAAGTGCGGTGTACTCCCCGAGGCTCAAACCGGCTGACACGCTGAAACACTCGGGAGAGAGCCCCTTTTCGAGCAGGGCTTCCCAGATCGCGATTCCGGTAACGAAAATCGCCGGTTGTTGAATATCGGTCCGCTCCAACTGCTCTGGAGGCCCCTCGAAACAGTATTGCCGGATGTCGAAGCCCAGAATATCGTTGGCCCGTGCGAACACCTCGGCAGCCCGCCGGCTGACTTCGGCGAAGTCTCGCCCCATGCCAACCGACTGTGCTCCCTGCCCTGGAAAAATGACCGCTATCTTGCCCATGAATGCCGTCTCTTGAAACTTGTTGTGGTGCCCCCCCCCACGCCAAACGCCCGACCCCAGTAGTACAAACTTACAACCGGATGATCATCGCCCCCCAGGTCATCCCGCCGCCCACCGCAAGGAGCATGACCAGGTCCCCCTGGTTTAACCTGCCGGTGCGGCGGGCTTCGTCGAGCCCCAACCCGATCGAAGCCGTGGAAGTATTTCCGTAGCGGTCCACGTTGATCAGCATTTTCTCCCGCGGAAGTTTCAGTCGTTTTCGGCACGACTCGATGATTCTAAAGTTGCTCTGATGGGGAATAATGAGCTTGAGATCGTCGGCTTTTATGCCGGTCTCTTCAAGTGCTCGATCAATAGAAGCCTCCATCCTGCCGACGGCAAACTTGAACAGCTCCCGCCCACGCATTTTCATGTAGTGGAGGCGCTCGTTGACGGTTTTCTGCGAGGCTGGTTCCGCGGACCCGCCACCCGGAATCCAGACGTAGTCGTACTTGCTCCCGTCACTGCCGATATGGTGGTGCAGAATACAGCGCGACGGGTCTGTGGACGGCTGCATGATGACTGCTCCAGCCGCGTCCCCGAATAGGACGGCGGTGTTGCGGTCCTCGTAATCGGTGATCCGCGTCAGTGTCTCCGCCCCGATCACCAGGATGTTCTTGTACAGCCCAGACTGGATCAACGAGCCGGCCATCACCATTCCGTAGATCAGCCCGCTACAGGCAGCCTGAAGGTCCCACGCTGGAATCTCGCTGATCCCCAGCAGGTTCTGGAGTATGCAGGCTGCCGAGGGGAGGGGTCGGTCCGCAGTCACCGTGCCAACAATGATGTGGTCCAGTTCGGAGACATCCATCCCCGCGTCTTTCAAGGCCCGCTCGGTGGCGGCTTTTGCCATGGTGGCGGTGGTTTCGTCTTTGCCGACCCGGTGGCGGGTCAGAATCCCGGTCCGAGGAACGATCCATTCGGCGGAGGTGTCCAGATAGGAAGCGAAATAATCATTGTCCATCACTTCCGGAGGGGCATACGATCCCGTACCGGCAATGATGGCTTCCAGCGGCTGTCCCATGGAAGAATCCTGTCGTTATCCGCCGAGTCGCTCGGCGATTTGTCGGCTTAAATTATGTTGCACAAAGGTGGCAGCCACACGCACCGCGTTGCGAATGGCCCGCTCTTCACTTCGACCGTGGCAGATGATACACACCCCGCCGATTCCCAGCAACGGAGCCCCACCATATTCGCTGTAGTCGTGTCTTGACCAGACCCGTTTCAACGCGGCGCCGAACTTCTCTTTTGCCGCCGGCTCCTCGTCCTCGAACTCATGTGCGATGGTCTTGAACAGCCCCTCTGCCAATCCCTCGACGAACTTCAGGACGATATTGCCGACGAACCCGTCGCAGACGGCTACGTCGCACTTGTCGTGGAAAAGGTCGCGCCCCTCCACGTTGCCGATGAAGTCAATGGACTCGTCATTGCTCATCAGCTCATGGGTTTGCTTGATCAATCCGGTGCCCTTGCGGCTCTCTTCGCCGATCGACAGCAGGGCCACCCTAGGCCGCTCGGCCCCCAGCACGGTCCGCGAAAAGATCGCCGCCATAACACCATACTGATACAGGTGGATCGGCTTGGCTTGAATGTTGGCGCCGACATCGCAAAGCACAAACGGGCGTTTGAACGACGGGATGGCCACCGCAATTCCAGGGCGAGAGACGCACGGCAAAGGGCGCAGCTTCAACTGGGCTGCGGCTGCACATGCACCGGTGTTGCCGGCGCTGATCATCGCGTCAACCTCGCCCGCGACTGCCAGGTTGACCATCCGCAACAGGGACGAATCTTTCTTGGATCGCAAAGCCTCCACCGGGGATTCTTCCATTCCCACGGTTTGCGAGGCATGCACCACATGCACGCGATCGCGGTGGGCGGAGGAAACGGAATCGAGTTCCGCATTCACCCGCTGCTCGTCCCCGACCAGGAACACCTCGTAATCGGGGTTGTCGTCCAAGGCCTGGACGGAACCGCGGACAATCGCGCCAGGAGCGTGGTCGCCACCCATCGCATCGACGGCGATTCTGTAGGGCATAGAAGCCTTCCTTAGCTTTCTTCTTTTGTGGGCAACATCAATTTCGCACTGACGAAACCGCAATTGGAACAGGCGTGGTGGGGCAGTTTGCCCTTGCTGCACTTGGGGCAGACGACCAAAGCTGCCGGCCTGCGGGCCAAGTGCGAACGCCGTTTACGTTTCTTACATTTGGAGGTTTTCTTTACCGGTACCATACAAGAACTCTTCGGCTCACAGTTGTGAATATCACACCGACGGCTCCGGTCGGTCTCACACAAGACCCCGCCACCGTGCCGACGGAACACAAACCCGAACACGGTATGCCCCCGGCGCCCATCTGTCAAGCACCAACTCCGCCCATAGCGCAATTACGCAGGGCAACCGCCTAATTCGCCGCAAAGAATGGAGAATTGAGAATTGAGAATGGAGAAGTGCGGTGATCGCAACCGCACTGGCGTGTTTGGCCCACATTTCTCACACCGCAGAGAGCGCGGGAATCGCAGAGTATTGCCTGGAAAGAAGTTACAGCTAAATTAGGGCGTATCGGCGGGTGACATGGTCAAGGGCCACCCTCGATAACGTTACGATTTGCC
>JAGLWJ010000252.1 GCA_023133475.1 Phycisphaerae bacterium
ACATGACCGGATTCAGCGGCGAGGACTCGGCGGTCCTGATCACCCGGCGGGGCGTGCACGTGATTACCGACCGACGCTTCGAAACCAGTAGTGAGGCTGAAGTGGGGTGGGCCAGACGCCATTTCCGCAAGGGGTTGCTGCCCGAGGAAATCGGCAAGGTCTGCAAAAAACTCAAGCTCGCCAGGCTTTACATCCAACCGGAGGCGGTCACGGTGGCGGATCAGCAGAAAATCCGCAAGCACGTCAAACCGACGCGGTTGGCCAACGCCCCGGACATCTTCGGGCAACTCCGCCGCACTAAAGACCACGTCGAACTCGAGGTGGTCGCGGGGGCGATTCGGGTGGCTGAGGAGGCGTTCAAAGCCACCCGCCGGTCGATCCGCATCGGTCAGACCGAGCGCCAAATCGCCGCACGGCTGGAGTACGAAATGCAAAAGCGCGGAGCCACAGGGTGTGCGTTCCCGTCGATTGTGGCAGAGGGGCCTAACGCCGCCCTGCCCCACGCCGTCCCGGGGGATCGAAAAGTCAAAAAGGGCAGCGCGATCCTGATCGATTGGGGCGCCATCTACAACTTCTACCGTAGCGACTTGACCCGCATGGTGTTCGTCGGTATCATCCCGCCGATAATCCGGAAGATCTATGAGGTCGTTTTGGAGGCTCAGGAGAAGGCTATCCAAGCCGTCAAGCCCGGTGAACGCATGTGCGACGTTGATGCAGTGGCACGCGGGCATATCAAGAAATGCGGTTACGGCAAGAACTTCGGGCACGGCCTGGGGCATGGCGTGGGGTTGGACATACACGAACCGCCACGGTTATCATGGATGTCCGACGAAAAACTCACCGCCGGAATGCTGGTGACCGTCGAGCCGGGAATCTACCTGCCGAAAATCGGCGGGGTCCGTATCGAGGATGACATCGTGGTAACAGACTCCGGCTGTGAGGTGCTCACCAGCTTGAGCAAGGAAATCGAAGACGCAGTGATCTGACACGCCGGTTATCGGGCGTATCGGTCCAGCCCCGCGATTGGCGGGGGAATTTTTCTCTCGGAGACCAAAGTTGGTCGATGTCGAAATTATAAAACATCTGGTCGAGCTGATGGTCGAGAATGACTTGGCAGAGGTCTCGATCCGCGACGGCGAAGAAGAGATACTTCTCAAGAAGACTCCGCCCCCCCAGCCTGTCAACCCTCCCGTTTCGGTTGTGGCGGCTCCGCCCCCTGCGGCGTTGGTTCCTGCATCTGCGGCGGTGGAGGCTCCGCCGGCGGTGCAGGAAGAGCCGGACCCCGATGCCGGCTTGACGCCGATACTCTCACCGATGGTGGGCACGTTCTACACCGCGTCCGATCCGTCGGCCTCCCCGTATGTCAAGGTCGGCGACACCGTCACCCCGGATACCGTGGTCTGCATCATCGAAGCCATGAAGGTTTTCAACGAGATCAAAGCCGGGGTCGCGGGGCGGATCGAACGGATCCTGGTCGCCAACGAAACCGCAGTGGAATTCGATCAACCACTGTTTATGGCCCGCCCGACCTGAGATTGCCATGTTTAAACGAATCCTGATCGCAAACCGTGGTGAAATCGCCCTGCGGGTGATCCGTGCCTGCCGGGAGTTGGATATCGAGCCGGTTTGCGTGTTTTCTGAAGAGGACCGTGACGCGGAGTACCTCAAGCAGGTGGACCGCACTTTCTGCATCGGGCCAGCCAGCCCCGGCGAAAGTTATCTGCGCAGCGACCGGATCATCGCCGCCGCTGAGTTGGCCGCCGCGAAAGAACCCAGCCTGGCTACCGACGCCATCCATCCCGGATACGGGTTTTTGGCGGAGAACGCCCAATTCGCCGACCAGTGCCGCGAGTGCAACATCGAGTTTATAGGCCCCAGCGCCGAAGCCATGCGCCAGCTCGGCGATAAAGCCACCGCCCGAACAATCGCCAAAAAGGCCAAGGTCACCACCGTGCCTGGAAGCGACGGTGTCCTGGAGGACGACGATCAGGCCTTCCAATTGGCTCAGAAGATCGGCTATCCGGTGATGGTCAAGGCTTCGGCGGGCGGGGGTGGAAGGGGGCTGCGGATCGCCCGCAGCAAGGAAGAACTCGAGCGAACGCTCGCCCAGGCCCGCCAGGAGGCGATGATCGCCTTCAAGAATGACGCCCTTTACCTCGAGAAGTTCATCGAGAATCCCCGGCACGTCGAGGTGCAGATTCTCGCCGACACCCATGGGAAGGTGGTTCACCTGTTCGAGCGGGACTGCACCATCCAGCGGCGCTATCAGAAGCTGATCGAGGAGTCGCCCTCGCCGGGCATCGACAGCCGCACGCGGGCCGATCTCTGTAAGGCGGCGGTGCGCCTGACCCGAGTGGCGGGGTATACCAGCGCGGGAACCTTCGAGTTCGTCGTCGATGCCAAAGGCAAGCCTTACTTCATCGAAGCCAATACCCGAATCCAGGTCGAGCATCCGGTGACCGAGATGATCACCGGGATCGACTTGATCCGTGCCCAGATTCTGATAGCAGCCGGCGAGAAGCTGCCCTTCACCCAGCGAGACATCCACCAGAACGGGGTAGCCATCGAGTGCCGCATCAACGCCGAGGACCCGGCGAATGGCTTTAGGCCTTGTGCCGGTGTGATCGAGAAGTTTCGCCCGTGCGGCGGGTTTGGGGTGCGGGTGGACACGCATGTCTATGACGGCTATCGAGTTTCACCGCGTTACGATTCCTTGCTCGGCAAGCTGATCGTGCATCGCCCGACCCGAACCGAAGCCATCGCGTGTATGCGTCGCTGCCTCGATGAATTTGTGGTGGATCCGATCAAGACCACCATCCCGCTGTACAAGGAAATCTTCCGCCACGAGGAGTTCATCTCGGGCAAGTTTGACACCGGCTTCGTCGCCCACAACTTCCCGTCGTGATGGCGAGGTGGACAGTATGGCACGGCGGGTGGAACCCGCTCTACGTCTCTGTATTGGAAGAGCGAGATGAACTACCGACTGCTCATGCGAATGGTGTGCGATCCCCGCTTCGGGATCAATCGTTTCGATAGCTATCTCTTTGCACGCGAGGTGGCCAAACAAAAGAAAGCGCTGGACCTGGAGACGGAGCGGCAACGTTCCATCAGGTTCCTGTCGCACCATTTTGATTGCGATGCCGCTGCTTATCTGGAGGAGTACAAAACTTCCCAATTCCTCAAGGAATATGATGAGACCAACGCGGCGCTGCTCAAGCAACTCGGGCACCTGCGGGCGACCTCCAGCCGTTTTGATTGTGAAACGCTTTACCTGACGGTGCGGGCTGCCAAGCCCCAGGTCGTGGTGGAAACTGGCGTTTTGTACGGTGCGTTCTCAGCCCACTTCCTCGAGGCTCTCGAGCGCAACGGCGGTGGGCAGTTGATCTGTCTGGACTTGCCCTCTCCACCGGGCCGCCCACCCCAGGACGCCTTGGTGCCGCCGCGTCTCCGGGGACGCTCCAAGCTGGTGCTGGGCGACACCAAGGATACCCTCGCCGATGTATTCAAAGAGGCCGGCTCGATCGACCTGTTCAACCACGACAGCCTGCACACCTTCCCTCATATGATGTGGGAATACCTGATGGCCCACCGGGCCTTAAAGCCCGGCGGTGTGTTGACGTCACATGATGTGCTCGCGGGGCGTTTCCACCCCAATGCTTTCCCCACCTTTACCGACGCTCTCGGGTATCGGCATACGATTGTGCGGAACTATGGTATTGCGATCAAACCGTCCGATGTATAACCTGGACTTACCCTGCCGCAGTTGTCATGCCGTTTTCGGCGGCACCCCAAATCAGTGCCGCGACCGTAAGGGAGCGGCCCTACTTGGATTGGCCGCTCCCTTACGGTCGCGGTACTGATCAAACGGAGGGCGGGTTCCACCCGCCGCAGCAGCCCATGACTTTGGACTTTGGACTCAGACGTAGAGCGGGTTCCACCCGCCGCACCGCGCCACAAAGGCGGGTAGAACCCGCCCTACAAGTGATGCTTGTCGCAGTTCTTGTCTTGGCTGCCTTGCTGCCGGGTTGTGCACCCTCGCCGGGGTTTTGCTTTGCGGTGGCGGCGGACATGCGTTTTTTCACACCGCCCGACCACGCAGGCCCGGACTACTTCGCGGGTGTGTGCGAGTCAATCCGCGACGTCGGCCCAGGCGAGTTCATGGTCTCACCAGGTGACCTCGATCCACCTGACCGGGTGCGGGCCACGATCGACCAGGTTCTCGGTGAAGAGTACGTCTGGTATCCGGTGGTCGGCAACCATGAGGGCGACCTGCCCCAATACATAGTCTACATGCGTGAATACAATCCGGGCGGTAAAGCCTTGCCCGGGATCGTACGTTGCGGGCCGCCCGGGGCGGTGGAAACCTGCTACGCATTCGATCACCAAAACGTGCACTTCGTGGTCATCAACCAATACTACGACGGGCAGCGTGACATCATCGGCGACGGTGATGTGGGCGATGCCCTGTATGCCTGGCTGGAGCAGGACCTGGCGGGGAATGACAAGCCATTCACCTTCGTCTTCGGTCACGAACCCACCGTATCTATCCCCGACATGTGCAACGGCCAAGTGCGGCATCGGGGCGGCTCGCTGGACAAGTACGCCGAGCACAACCACCGCTTTTGGACGTTACTGCGTGAATATCGTGTGACAGCCTACTGCTGCGGGCACACCCACCGCGCCTCGGTGTCCAGGATCAACGGCGTGTGGCAACTCGATTGCGGGCACGCCCGCGGCAAGGGCGACCCCGGAGCCAAAAGTTCCTTCCTTATGATATATGTGCAACCGGATGGCATCCGGGCCGACGTATACCGCCGGGATGAACTCGACGGGGCATATAAACTGACCTATTCCGAGAAACTGCGATAACCCGCCCTACGTCTGAGTCCAAGGTCCAAAGTCCAAAGTCAACCGGCGGTATCGGTGTCCCCGCTGGTGACGGATGTAGAACGGGAAATGGGAAATGTTGATTTGGCAACGTTTTCAGTTCTTCGTTGCCCAATTCCCCATGTTATCATTCCCATGCTCCATTTTTCGCGCTCCACGCTCCCCTTCGGGTCGCCGCTAAACGCTACGGACTTGTCGCTGCTAAACGCCCACGTGTGCACATAACGACGATGTCTCCCATCTCCACATTTTTCATTTTCAATTTTCCATTTTCTCCATTCTCCATTCTTCTCGGCGGTGAATTGTCCGGTACAAACACCGTCCCTTTCAACTTAACTGAGTCCCCGCGATGCCCGATAACCCCTTGCCGATCCTGTTTCGGCATCCGGTCGAGTAGTTCCACCTACCCGAGGAGCGCAACTTTTGTGCACGGAGCAGTCCAACCCTTCAATCTTGCCACCTGTCGGCAACTGGACCAAACTGGATCGTGTGCTCTGCTGTATGGTGATGCTGACGGCGTTGGTGGTGCTGGTGCAGGACATCTCGGTGGGGGGATTTCGCTACGGTGATGCCGCGGCTCACGCCATGGACGGGGTGTTGATCCACGACTGGATCGCCGCCGGCCCGCAGGCGTGGTTGTCGCCCATGCAGTTCGCGGTTCAGCAGTACGGGCATTACCCGGCTTTGGGTATTGGCCGACATTATCCGCCCGGCTATGCGCTGGTTGAGTCTGGTTTTTTTGCGTTGTTCGGCGTGTCGGTGTTTACGGCACGGTTTTGTGTTGCGTGTTTTGGGATGCTGGCGGCGGCGGGGGCGTACACCTTTGTGCGATTCTTGGCGGATCGGCTGACTGCGGTTCTGGCGGCGGTGATCCTCGTGACAATGCCCGCCACCACCACCTGGGGGCGCCAGAACATGCTCGAGGTCCCCACGCTGGCGGTGATGATCTGGGCGGCGGCTGGGCTGGTGTGGTACCTGCGTCAGCCGTCGACCAAGCGGCTCGTCTGCCTGGCAGCGGTCACCGTGCTGGCGGTGCTCTTCAAGCAGCCGGCAATGTTCCTCACCGGGGTGGTGGCCTTTACGCTGGTCTTGGCTGCCTGCAAGGGTATCTGTAGGCCGACTCATGCCATAGCGGTCGTGGTGATCGCCGTTGCAGTGACGACGGTGACGTTCCTGAGCCTGGACGGCCACGGGCGACAACTGCTCAGCGGCGACGCAACCTTTGCAAACCGCTTTGGCCTGGGGTCTGTGACCTTCTACGCCAGCCAGATTCCGCGCCAGGTCTCGGTGCCTTATCTGGTGGCGGCGATGATTGGAGTTTTGTTTCTCCGGCGGAAGCAGGGGTTGGTGTGGATTTTTCTGACCGCTTGGCTGATCGCCGGCTATGCTTTGGTGACCATCGCGGACTTCAAGGAATCGCGTTACATATACTTGGCTTTGTTCCCGATTGCGGTGTGGTCTGCGTTGGCAGGCGGTGTTCTGTTGTCATGGGTCCGCGCGGGCAGGGTGAGGGCGGCTTTGTCCGGCATCGTGGTTTGCGGTTGTTGCGTTTTTGGCATTGCCACGCCGGTCGAACACCGCCCGGACTACGGCCCCATCGTGTTGGCACATCGTGACAAAATCGAAGGGCACGTGGTTTTGTTCAGTGGGCTGCGTGACGGGGACTTCGTATTCGCCGTGCGTCAACATATTCCATGGCGACGGGCTTTGGTCGTGCGTGGGAGCAAGCTCCTCTACACCTGCAACTGCCGTCCTGAGCTGGACTTTGTGTCCAAGGTGGCTAACACCGGGGAGGTGGCGGAGTTGATGGCTCGCTACGCTTTTGGGCACATCTTTGTCGAGCGTGAGAACAAGCTGAAGCTGGCGGAGGACACCATTCTGCGCGACTACCTCTCGAAGTGCGATGCGTACCGTCGTGTGGCGGTTCATCCGCTGCCGGCGGACCCGACTCCCAGCTACCGGGACGTCACCATCGACGTGTATCAGACCACCGAACCCAGGGAGCGTTTGGCGCAATACGTCGACATTCCGATCCCTCGTGCGTACCGCACGGTGCGAATTGACCTGAGCGGATGGGAAAAGCCCACAACACCCACGGGATAGCAGCCGACAAGCCACTTTTTATTGGCCACTGTGCAGGCTGGAAGCCTGCGCTACAGGAACGGGTGGCCCATCGCTTTAGCGGTGGGGGACATGAATGGTTCACCCGAGCACCGCCGGTCCCCGTGGCAGCCTGGACGCCTGGATTCGCGTCCCCCACGGCTAAAGCCATGGGCCACCCAGCCGATCACTACTGCGACCGTATCTTCGGCTCCGTCGCTCGCGGCGATGCCCGCCCGGACAGTGATATCGATCTGCTCGTCGATCTGGAACCGGGCCGGAGCCTGCTCGACCACGTCGGCTTGTGGCAAGACCTGGAGGAGCTTCTGGGCCGGCGGGTTGACGTAGTCGTCGACGGCAGCCTCAACCCACATCTTGAAAAGCGAATTCTCGCGGAGGCCACACCGCTGTGAAGGACGACCGCGTCTATCTGTTGCACATCCGCGACTGCCTGGACCGCATTGCTGATTACACGCGCGACGGCCGGGATGCCTTCTTCGCCGACACCAAGACCCAGGACGCCGTCATCCGCAATTTCGAGATTGTCGGCCATCGACGAAATGCTCGAACAGTAGCGAACCGCAGGCGACTGTGTGCTCTGCAGTGAAATATGCGGGTTGGCTCGGGTTTTAGCCAAGTTCCGGTCTTGCGAAACCGACAAATCTACTACGTGCTTTCGGCCCCACATCAGTGGGCCGGAGCGGTATTGATATCGGTCGGTTAATAGGTGGAAACCGCCTTGGCCAACGATCTCCCCAAAGAAGTCCTGACCACCGGGCAAGTTGCCAGAATTTGCAAGGTGGCTCCCCGCACGGTGGCCAAGTGGTTCGACAGCGGGCAGCTTCGCGGATACCGCATACCCGGCAGCAAGGATCGCCGCATACCCCTCAACCAGCTAATCCGCTTCATGCAGGTCCACGGTATGCCACTGGAGGGGCTGGAGACCGGGCATACTCGCGTCCTGGTCCTGGACGACGAGATAGAGTTCACCGCTCTGCTCCGCGACGTACTCGCTGCCGAGGGCAAATACACGGTGGAGATCGCCGCCACGATCTTCGAGGCCGGCGTACTCGCCGGGCGAAACTGCCCGCACGTCATCGTTGCCGATGTCTCCCTGGGCGGCTTACAACCTAAGGAGCTTTGCCGCTTCCTGCGCAGCAGCGAAGAGTTTCAGCGCACCAGGCTGATCGCCGTCAGCGGAGCCATGACCCCCGGGCAAGGGGAAGCCCTCCTGCAGAATGGGCTTGACGCCTACCTTCGCAAACCTTTCGAAGTTCGCCAACTCGCCAAAAGCATTGATGACGTGATATCTCGCGGATAATTCACCGCTGAGCCTGCCAACTTGTCGCGATCATGCCATCTCCAGCAGCTTATCCACGCACTTCTTGATTCCCGCGTACACCTCCGCCGGGCCGCCGGCCAGCATATAAGCCGGGGTGCTGACCACCTTGTGGGTTTCGTCCGCCACCATCTCCGTGGCGGGGCAATCGCAGTGGGTGGCGCCCATCTGGTTGACGGCGGATGCCACGTTGGCGTCGGTGCCGATGGTCAGCCTGGCAGGGATATTCTTCCGTCCCACGATGCGGGCCAGCATGGCAGGAGCTATGCAGATGGCCCCGATCGGTTTTTTCATCTCGAGCATGTCGCCGACCAGGGATTCCACCTCCGGATTCACCTTGCAATCAGCCCCGTCAACGGCGAACGAACAAAGGTTCTTGGCGGCGCCGAACCCGCCGGGGAAGATCAGCGCGTCGATGTCTTTGGCGTTCACCTGCGAGAGTGGCTTGATCTCGCAACGGGCGATCCGGGCGGACTCGGTCAAGACATCGCGGGTCTCGCCGCTGGGTTTCTGGGCGGTGTGGTCCACCACCTCCAACTTCACGCCCGACGGGGCACAACAGTGGATTTCCGCACCGGCTTGATCCAGTGCCAGCAGAGTGAATGCGGCTTCGTGTATCTCCGAACCGTCGAGAAAACCACAACCGGACAGGCAAACTGCCACCTTCTTTGCCATGGTGAAAACCTCCTCGGCAACGCAACAACTTCATCGTCTGATAAGCAATACGGATCATACCACGCCACCAGCTTAGCGCCCAGACATTTTGACGTGACCGGTGAAAGGGGTAGGGTGGGTGGAACCTCGCG
>JAGLWJ010000253.1 GCA_023133475.1 Phycisphaerae bacterium
AACCCACCAGCCGGTGCGGTGGGTTTCGCTTCGCTCCGCGAAGCTACACCCACCCTACAGCATTATTCGGTCGCCCCTGTAATGCTATGTTCGTAGATTTCGTCTGTAATGCGGGCACTCTCCGCCGACAACGGGCATGGCGGGCGCAGACTCGCCCAACGCCGACAGGCTGTGGCGGCGGCGTCCCAATCCCGCGATTCGTAGGCCTGGAGCATCTTGTAATGCCACACCCGCTCCGACTCGGGGAACCGTTCCGTCAAACGCTCCGCATACACGCCCGAAGCCCCCAACCGCCCCGTCTGACGACGCATCGTAAGCAAACCGATCAGCCCATGAAAGCTGTACGGCTGACGCTGAACGACGCACTCAAAGACCCTCTCAGGCGTCGCCCAACAATGCTGGTAAGACAATGTCACCATCAAAAACAGCATTGCCGCCACGGTCGAACCACCGACGCTGAACCGCGGCACCCACACAACCAAACCTGCACACAACACCGCCAGAAAAACGCTGGGTAGGTAAATCCAACGCTCCGCATAAAGCCAGTTGGCCATCGGGACAAAATGGCAGGGGATTATCACCCCCAGAACCAGCATCCCCACTACCGCCCACAACCGCCGACGCCGACGCCAACCAACTACCAAGCTCACCAGCATCACCAGGCTGACCAACATGCCGCCCAGCACGTCACCACGTAGAAGCGTCTCGGGAAGCTCAAAGCCGCCCACACTCCAGATCGGGCAGAGCGGGGCGCCCACGAACCACTGCTGCACCACCAGCCAGAGCAAAGCAAACGGAGTGGCGATCTTGACGGTCGCGGACGCACCGAGCAATGGGTTGGCCAACGGATTCACCAGATCATCCGGCAAGGTTGTCCGCTCACCAAAGACGACCCAGCGCATGAACAGAAAACCCGCCAGGGCAAACATCAGCCCCAAATGATGACCAGCCAGCACCCGGTGCAAAAACCGTCGCACCGGTTCCCCTTTCCCCGACTGGCTCCGGTGCCACAAGTCGATGAACACCAGTGCAGGCCAGGCAATAACTGCGTGCTCCTTCGAGCCCAAAGCCAACAGAAAGAGAAACGTCGTGGTAAGGTGATAGCAGGCTGAAGGGTCCGCACCAGCCACATCCCGACCAAGATGCCGCAGCAGCATCCCAGTCACCAACACGCCAGCCAGCAATTCAGCTCGCCCCACCACCAGGCCCAGGGTTTCCGAGTGGATCGGGTGTGTGGCGAACAGTATCCCCGCCACCCACGCAGCCGAGTTGCACGCCCAGAATCGCCGGGCAAACGCCGCCACCAGCACCGTCGCAAGGGCGTGCAGCATGAGATTGAACACGCGAAACCCGGCCGGGTCACCTGCTCCCATAGCATGGTTGATCTTGAGCGTCAGCGTGGTCAGCGGCCTATATAGCGGGTCGAGGCACAGCTCGGTCGGCCAATAGGGAGAGGTGAACACCTCCAACCAGCCACCCGCCGAGGTGATCACGGGGTTATGGGCAATCACCGGGTGATCATCGTAAACGAACGGGTAGCCCACGGTGCCCAGGAACGTGCCCGCAGCCGCAAGCGCCAGGCCAATATAGATGGCCAACCAAACTCGCGTGGGCCAAACAGGCGCCGGGCTGACACTGCTCGATTGCATGGTATTGACAGCGGGCATATCCGGGCACGGTTATACAACCCCCCAGCCAATTTGTCAGCGGCGGTAGGGCGGGTTTCACCCGCCACGGCGGTAGGTCGGGTCCGCAGACCCGACATCCCGCTAACCCGTAAAGGCCTCCTCAAAAGCGGCGAAGTCCGACAGATCGACGTCAAAGTCGTAGTTGGAATCAAACGCTTCGCAGCCTGGATCGTACGGGCCGACTCCAGGACCGGTCATGCACTCATCCCAGCTTGCGAAATCGGCAAGGTCCACATCCTGATCGCATTGGTAGTCACCCAGCCCGAACTCATAGGCTCCCATGTCCACCTGGGAGCAAAGGATGCGGGCGTGCCCATCGAGATCGGTTGGGGTGAGCAGGGCGAAACTGTTGTGGCCTGTGTCGATGCAAGGCGACCCAGCCGACAAGCGGAAGTCGTTGTCCTCGTAAGTCTCGTGATCGTCGTCGGGCCCGTCGGGGTCAACGAATAGCGGGTCGGCGTCGATGCTGCCCGTAAGCCAGTTGAGCGTGCTCCCGTCTCCTACATAGATTTCGTTGGGTCCGCCCTCGACGTCGCTATAGGAAATGTTGACTGTTGAGGTCTCTTCCGGCTCCCACCAGTAGTCCAGGTAGATTTCCGGCCCGAACCCGGCTGAGTCGCCCCAGAGAATGGCATTGGCAAGCTCAACCGTGCTGGAATAGGCGAGAATCCCACCGCCAAAGCCGAATAAAGCGGCGGTGTTCTGTGCGATGGTGCAGTTGGTGACCGTCAGGTTGCCCTCGGTGGCGCAAAGACCGCCGCCGTCCACCACGGCGGTGTTGAAGGTGATTTCACAGTTTCTGGCCTGAAGATCGCCGTTTTCAACCATAATCGCTCCGCCGACCTTTCCTTCGTTTACGGCGATGCGGCAATTGCTGATGGTGGATGTGCTGTAGAGGGCATAGATTGCCCCGCCACCACCGACGAAGCCGACACCGCCAACCGCGGAATTATTACAGATTCGGCTGTCGGTCACGATCAGCGTGCCCCATGTGCAACTGATGCCACCGCCACCATAATACTCATCACCGTTAGTCGAGTTGCCGGTGAGCGTGCAGTTGTCAATCGAAAGTTCCCCACCCATGCCACTGACGCCACCACCATAAGATTGGTTCCCACCTGCGGTGTTATCGGCGATCGTGCAGCCGGTGATGGAGACAGTGCCGTCGGAGTTGTAAACCCCACCCCCCTCGCTTCCGGGGTCGGTGATTGAGCCGGTGGAATTTCCGCTGATGACGCAGTCGTCGATGGTGACGTTGATGGAGTCACAGCAGATACCGCCGCCGTAGGTCCAGTCGCCGGCAATCGAGTTGCCCGTGATGGTGCAACAGGTGATCGTCGGATTGATAACGATGGAGCCGAATCCGACGCAGCAAATCCCGCCGCCGCGGAAAGTGGCCTGGTTGTCGCTGACAACGCAGTGGTGAATTGCGGCGTTGCCGTTCCAGACGCGAATCCCACCACCCTCGTCGGCGGAGTTTCCAGTGATGACACAGTTGCGGATGGTCGGATCACCGTTGACGCAACATATCCCGCCGCCGGCTGCGGCGAACCCGTTGCTGATGGTGAAGCCGTCAATCACCGCCCCGGGCGGGGCATATGACGCAAAGGTGACCACTGATTCGCTTGCGTTCCCGTCGATGATGGTGGTAGCCACCACGGCAGGGTCGTTCGGGTCCGAGCTGCACAGGGTGATTTCCATGGCAGGGAACTGGATATTCTCGACATAAACACCGGCTGGTGAGCCGATGGACGGCATCACTATGATGGTGTCGCCGTTGGTGGAGGCGTCGAGAGCTTCCTGGATGGTGGCGTGGTCACCCGAGCCGTCCCAATTGACGACGTGCGTCGCTCTGTCCGGAACAGAACCCCCTGACCAGCCGAATGTTGGCGTCCCCAACACCCATACGGTTACCAGTATTGCCATGCACGTAGTTGTTGCGCGGTTCATAAGCATCCCTCCTGATTTGCTGTTGAGATGGGTACATACATTTACCGTTCCCCGTGCCTTTAGCCCTTATCGTACCCAAACAAGTCTCCCCATTGCAAGCAAGCATTGTAGATTCCACGCCAAGAAGGCGTGCTTCACCCACTGCCCATACGTTTGAAAATGGAAAATGGAAAATGGAGAATGAGGTGCGTGCACATCTTCCAACTATGATACGCTTTTTTCTCCCTTCTACGCGCTCCCCTTCGG
>JAGLWJ010000254.1 GCA_023133475.1 Phycisphaerae bacterium
GACTTGTCGCCGCTAAACGTTGCGGATTGTCGCCGCTGACCCACATTTTTCATGAACGCAGAAACGCAGAGAACGCAGAGAAGAGAAGAAAGGAGTGCACCCAACGACAATGTTTCCCATCCCCACATTTTCCATTTTCCATTTTCCATTTTCTCAATTCTCCATTCTCCATTAGATGCGATTGCCCTGGTAGGGTGGTGACTTATCCGATAATTGCTTGCATTGAGCATTGCCGGTGTGCTATAATGCGAGATCGAGGGGAGGAGGCAATCACCCTCCACAAATCAGCGGGTTTTACGGGGGCAAGCAGCCCTCGATGCGGAAAGGATGCTAGGGCGGGTTTCGCCCGCCGTTAGCACATGTAGGGCAGATTTCATCTGTCGCACCATGCCGGAAAGGCGGGTAGAACCCGCCCTACGGTGTTGTTAACTATCGGAAATGGAGCAGGAGGAGAAGTGATCTCCGAATGCTGAGGATTGGTTTATGTTTGTTTTAAGGAGTGAGGATGTGAGAAGGGTTGTTCTGTGTCTGTTTGTTGCAGCTTTGTGCTGGGGTTTTCAGCCGGCGGTGGGTTTTGCCGAACCGCTTGGCGTGTATGAGTTTACAGGCTTGGGGTTTGATGGGGACAATGATACGCCCAACACCAACGGATCAGCCACCCCGGGGCTGACTTTTTCCGAATTCGCCAGGGTGAACGTCACCGCCAATAGTGGGGCAGATGCGTTTAACAGCAAGGATTGGAACACCGGCGGCACCATCGACCTGGCTGAGTACATCAGCTTCACGGTGACCGTTGACGCGGGCTTTTGCGGCACCTTGACCGCCCTCGGGTTTCGCGGTGACGGCAGTAACACCGTGGCTGATGAAGGCCGAGTGAGCGTAAGCACCAATGGTTTCGCCTCTGTGATCGAATCGCTTGATTACACGGTGACCCCAAGCTATGTCGATTACACCTTCGATTTCGGCGACATCTCTGTGGCTGAAGGCGACACGGTCGAGTTCCGGTTTTACATCTACGGCGACACGCAGGCTGACGGCGAGGGGGCGCCTTCCACCGCCGGCACCTTCCGGGTGGATGACGTGACTCTGATGGGTGCGGTGCCCTTCGTGAGCATCGATTATCCCCAGGAAGACGAGATCATCACGTCAGCCACCTACGTCATCCGCATGACCGCCAGCGACTCGAGCGACAACGTCCGCGTCAAGATCGACGCCGGCGACTGGAGCCAGTGCTATTGGAGCGATGGGCACTGGTGGTTCGACTGGAGCAATTACCCCACCGGCGACCGGGAGATGATCGCCGAAGCCTGGAGCGTCTTCGGGCAGCGTTATGAGACCGCCGTCCGTCATTGCAGCTATCAGCCGCCGGTGCCCTACGCCGACGTGCTGGCAGCCTCTTGCACCCTCGAAACCACCGGTGCGTCCGGGACGGTCGAGGGGGACATCTACCTCAACACCAACGGCTTGACCTTCAACTTCAACGCCGAGGTGGAGAGCTTCGAGGCCGGCACCGAAGCCTGGTTGCAGTGGTCGCCCGTCGATGGCGAGGGCGGCTGGTATGACATCAGCACCAACGCCATTGCCCTCACCGAAACCGGTGCCACCTCCAACGGCGTGCTCATCGAGGGCTCGGTCAGCCTGAGCGACCTGGATATCCCCACCCGCCACGAATTCGTGGTCCGATACGAAGACGGTGCTCGGGAGACGGTCTGGCTTAAGCCGTTCCACCACGAAGCCGGCACCAATGGCGTGGCTTCGTACGATCTGGGGCCGTCCGCGGCTCACCCCAGCGAGGGTGATCTCTACAACGGATTTTTCATCCCGCTCGAAACGCCACATGTGACCATCGACTTCCCGACCGAAAACGAGGTCATCGAGTCGGCGGTCTACACCATCCGTCTGGGCGCCGGCGCTTCGACCAACAACGCCTTGGTCCGGATCGACGGCGGCGAGTGGAGCCAGTGCCGATTCGAGGATGGTTATTGGTGGTTCGACTGGGCTGACTACGACAGCGGTGCCCACGAGATCATCGCCGAAGGCTGGAATATTCTGGGGCAGAGGACTGAAACCGACGTCCGCCACTGCACCTACAATCCATCTGGCCCGTTCGGCAATATCTATGATGTGCGGTGCACCTTGGAAACCACCGGCGAGGCTGGGCTGGTCGAGGGCGAGATATACATCAACACCAACGGGCTGGTCTTCAACTTCACCGCCGAGATGACCAGCTTTGATCCCGATGCCGAAGCCTGGCTGATCTATTCCCCGACCTACGAAAGCAACTGGTATGACGTCAACAGCAACGCGATCCCACTCAACACCAACGGGATCACCTCCAATGGTGTGATTGTCGAAGGTTCAGTCAGCCTGAGCGGGCTTGAACTGATGGTCCGTCATGAATTTGTGGTTGCGTATGAAACCGGTTCACGGGCGACCATCTGGCTTAAGCCCTTCACGTATTCGGTGGGCACCAACGGGGTGGCTTCGTATGATTTGGGGCCGGATGTCCTGCACCCCGCCGATGATGACCTGTACAACGGGTTCTTCACGCCGCTCACGCCGCCTGGTGTGAACATTATCTTCCCCAACGAGGGCGAGACCATCGTATCGCCGGACTACACCATCCAGATGTACACCAACGAGTCCACCAACAACGTGCGTGTGAAGATCGACACCGGCGATTGGAGCCAGTGCTACTTCGCTTACCATTACTGGTGGTTTGATTGGTCATCCTATTCGCCCGGCGATCATGAGATAATCGCCGAATCCTGGAACATCCTGGGGCAGCGTTATGAGACGCCGGTGCGCAACTGCACCTATGATCCGGCAGCCGCATACGGCGGCTTGGTGGACGCCACCTGCACCCTGGAGACTTCCGGTGCCTCCGGATCGGCCGAGGGTGACATTTACATCAATACGACCGGTTTGACCTTCCGCTTCACCGCCGAAGCCACCAGCTTCGATGCCGGTGCCGAGGCATGGCTCCGCTGGTCCCCGGTGGACGGCGAGGGCGGCTGGTATGACGTCAACAGTAACGCCATCGCCATCTCCCAAACGGGTGTCACCTCTAACGGGGTCATGATCGAGGGCACGGTCAGCCTGTCGGGCCTTGAAATGGCCACCCGGCACGAGTTCGTGGTTCGATACGACACCAGCCTGGGTCAAGAAGTCTGGCTCAAGCCGTTCCACTACGAAGCCGGCACCAACGGCGTGATCTGGTACGATCTGGGTGCCGACGCTACCCATCCTGCCGAGGATGACCTGTTCAACGGATTCTTCATTCCGCTCGATCCGCCGGCGGTCAACATCGACTTCCCGACTGAGGGCGAGACCATCGTGTCCCCGTGGTACACGATCCGCATGAGCGTCAACGAATCCGTCAACAACGTCCGGATTAAGATCGACGCCGCCGAGGAGTGGGACCAGTGCCGCCTCGCTATTGGTTACTGGTGGTTCGACTGGGCCTATTACGAGACCGGAGCCCACACCATAATTGTCGAAGCCTGGAACATTCTCGGGCAACGGGTTGAGACTCCGGTGCGCAACTGCACATATCAGCCAGGAGGCCCATGGATCGATCCGGACCCGGCGGTGGCTGGTGAGGAAGTGACCGTCTACTACAACCCGGTGGGTGGGCCGTTGGAGAACGCCGATCCGGTCTATCTCCACTACGGGTTCAACAACTGGACTCCGTTCGTCGGTGACGTGATGATGACCACGAACGGGCCCGGCTCGATCTGGAAGGCTACGGTAAGCGTCCCGTCGTATGCTCAGCTTCTGGACGTCACCTTCTGGGACGGCGATTCCACCTGGGCCGGCACCGATTGGCAGTTCACCGTCACCGGCGGATGGAGCATGGACGGCAATCTGGACGCATCCGCCACCATGGTCAGTTCCAACGGTGGGCTGCACCTGTACGCCGGGGTGATCGGTGACGAGCTGTACATCGCGGTCGAGGATGCCGGTGAAGGCAATGACCACTTCATCTTCGTGGCCAATCCTCCAGGCGCCCTGACCGCCGCTCCCTGGTCCAAGGCCGGGCAGGTGGCTCAGTGGGATGCCTACCTCGCCGACGAGAACGACAACGACTACGAAGGCTGGGGCGATGCCGAAGGCACGGTGTCCTCCGCCAGCGGCTACGGCGACGGCTACCTGGAAGGCACGATCAACCTGGTCGAGGAATACGGCTCGATGCCGACGCAGATTTACCTGGCCATGGGGCCTTACGAGACGCCCGACGGCGGTGCGTTGCAGTACGACTACCAGGTGCCCTCGACGACCAACTCGGACGGGAACGTCGATGCCGACGAGTACGTGCTGGTGAACATCTGCGACATTCGGGTCACCTATCACGTTGCGGACTTCGATCAGGACTGCGACGTGGACCTGGATGACTACGCAGTCTTCGCCGACTGCCTGAACGGCCCCGGTCAGCCCGCTGCCGGCACGTGCCCGGTGGGTGTCAGTGCCGACTTTGACGAGGACGGCGACGTGGACCTGACGGACTTCGCCGCCTTCCAGGAGCACTTTGGCCTGGTGTACTAACACCACAGTGCAAAGTTAGGGTGTTCGCCGGCCAATCATGCAAACCCGCAGCCCAGTCGCCTCGCGCGGCTGGGCTGCCTTCGTTGGTGAAGGTGGTAAACGAGGTAGGGCGGGTTTGCAGGTCGGGTCCGCAAACCCGACGTTCGAGGGCTTTGGGTGGCCCATCGCTTTAGCGGT
>JAGLWJ010000255.1 GCA_023133475.1 Phycisphaerae bacterium
TCGGGCTTCTCGACGGCGTCGCCCTAAGAGGCGGTTATGCCGGCTGCGGCGAGCCTGATCCCGATCTATGGGACGTTGACAGCAATGCAACCATCCTCAGCGGAGACCTGTCCGGCGACGATGAGCCGGATTTCACCAACAACGGCGAGAACAGCTACCACGTGCTGACCAGCACCGACGTGGGCTCCAACGCCGTGCTCGACGGCTTTACCATCACCGGAGGCAATGCCAACGGCCCATGGCAGGACGGCTACCGCGAGGGCGGCGGGATGTACAATTACTGGGATAGCAGTCCGACGGTGACCAACTGCACCTTCAGCGGAAACTCAGCCGACTACCATGGCGGCGGGATGTGCAACGACTTCTACAGCAGCCCGACGGTGACCAACTGTACCTTCAGCGGAAACTCCGCCGACGACGACGGTGGCGGGATGTACAACTACGGCAGCAGCCCGACGGTGACCAACTGCACATTCAGCGGAAACTCAGCCAGCTGGCGCGGCGGCGGGATGTACAACTACTGGAGCAGCCCGGCGGTGACCAACTGCATCTTCAGCGGAAACTCAGCCGACGACGACGGCGGCGGTATGCGCAACTCCGGTGGCAGCCCGACGGTGACCAATTGCACCTTCAGCGGAAACTCCGCCGACGACGATGGCGGTGGGATGTACAACTACGACAGCAGCCCGACGGTAGCCAACTGCACCTTCAACGGAAACTCAGCCGGTTGTGGAGGCGGGATGTCCACCTACTACAACAGCAGCCCGACAGTGACCAACTGCATCTTCAGCGGAAACTCAGCCGACCTAGGCGGCGGGATGTTCAACGGGGATTACAGCAGCCTGACGGTGACCAACTGCACCTTCAGCGGAAACTTAGCCGGTTTCTGCGGCGGTGGGATGTTCAACGGGGATTACAACAACTTGACGGTGACCAACTGCATTCTGTGGGGCAACGTACCAGATGAAATTCACGAGATTTCTTATAGTGAGGCCACAGTTACATATTCAGATGTCCAAGGTAGCTGGCTGGGTGATGGCAATATCGACGCCGCCCCGCTGTTCGTCCGCGATCCCGACCCCGGTCCGGACGGACACTGGGACGGGGTGGACGACGACTTTGGGGACCTTCGCCTGGCCGGCAGTTCGCCGTGCCTGGATGCGGGAACCAACGCCACCGAGCCCCCGTTGCCCGCCACCGATCTGGAGGGCAACCCACGCATCATCAACGGCATTGTCGACATGGGTGCCTATGAGGGGCCTAACCAAGCTTTTCTGGTCGTCGGTGCGCCGGTGCTGGTTCCCGAAGGGGCCGGCGCCACGTTTACGGTGGCTCTAGTCTGTGATCCCGGCGGCACGGTTGACGTATCCATTGAGTACGACACAGGCGACGAAGACATCACGATGGAACTTGGTCCCTGGACATTCGACTCCACGAATTACTGGATCCCGCAGGACGTGGCACTCACCTGCGTAGAGGATACTGACCAAATCGAAGGTCTGACGAGGTTCCGGATCAGCGCGAACGGCGTTGCAGACGGCTTTGTGATGGCCCGTGAAATCGAGAATGATGGATCCGCAGTGCTATTCGTTGACGCCACAGCCACTGGTGCAAACGACGGTAGTTGTTGGGCGGACGCGTTCAACGAGCTACGAGATGCGTTGTCCACTGCGGCGGCTGCATCGGTTGTCGAGGAAATCCGGGTAGCGACTGGGAGGTATACACCCGCGGAGCCGGGTGGCGAGCGCAGCGCCACCTTCCGGCTGATCGATGGCGTTGCTGTCTACGGTGGTTTTCCTGCGGGTGGCGGCCCTTGGGAACAGCGTGATGTGAACTCGAACGCCACCATCCTCAGCGGCGACCTCGACGGTGACGATGAGCCGGACTTCATCAACAACGACGAGAACAGCTACCACGTGCTGACCAGCACCGATGTGGGGTTCAACGCCACACTCGATGGTTTTACCATCACCGGAGGCAACGCCGACGGTGGGGGCGGTGACAGCTTTGGCAGTGGAATGTGCAACTTAGGCAGCAGTCCGACGGTGATCAATTGCACATTCAGCGGAAACTCAGCCTACTACACCGGCGGCGTGATGTACAACTGGTGCAATAGCAACCCGACGGTGACAAACTGCACATTCAGCGGAAACTCAGCCGGCAACTGCGGTGGCGGGATGTGCAACGGGGATCACAGCAGCCCGACGGTGACCAACTGCATATTCAGCGGAAACTCAGCCGACAACAGCGGCGGCGGGATGTACAACTGGTGGAATAGCAGCCCGACGGTGACTAACTGCACATTCAGCGGAAACTCAGCCGACTACGCCGGCGGTGGGACGTACAACGACCTCTACAGCAACCCGACGGTGACTAACTGCACCTTCAGCAGAAACTCAGCCGATCACCGCGGCGGCGGGATGTACAACTACGACAGCAACCCGACGGTAACCAACTGTATCTTGTGGGGCAACGTACCAGATGAAATTCACGAGATTTATGACAGTGAGGCCACTGTTACATACTCAGATGTCCAGGGCGGTTGGCTGGGTGAGGGCAACATCTCCGTTGATCCGCTTTTTGTTGACGCCGACGGGCCAGACGGGATTGCTGGCACCATGGACGACGATCTGCGACTCTTGCCCGAATCGCCCTGTATCGACGCCGGAAACAACTACGCCGTCCCAGCCGACAACGCCGACCTCGACGGCGACGGCAATACGGCGGAACGCATACCACTCGATCTCGACGCGGCACCGCGATTCGTGGATGACCCAGCCACCGATGACACCGGAGTGCCTGACCCGCCCGACTATGTGAGAATCGTGGATATGGGAGCCTACGAGTTTCAGGTGAGCGCACAACTTCTCGGAACTGTCCCCAGCCATGAGGACAGCCTGTGTCGCGTTGCCGGTAATGTCATTGTGTTGACGTTTGCCGACGACATCGAGGCTCCCGAGCCTGGGGACATCCTGATTCAGGAGCTGTGGGCCGACGGAGCCTATGGGCCTGATATGTCCACCAGCGGGTTCAGCTTCACGGTGGAGGATGACGCCGACAGCTACCCGCGCGTGCTGGTGATCATCGAAGAGGGCACCGTGCTAAGCAACAAGACCTGGATCGCGGTTCGCAACATCGGCGGCTGGGCTGGTGTGAGGAGCTTCACTATTCAGTACATGGTCCAGGTGGGCGACGTGAACAACGACGGGCGAGTGATGGCCAATGATCTCAGCCCGATCTTCCCGATGATCCCGACAGCCGGGGCGTCTCCCACGGAACGTTGTGACATCAACGGGGACGGGCGAGTGATGGCCAACGACCTCAGCCCGGTGTTCCCGAACATCCCGTCGCCCCCGGTGCCCAAACCCAGCGGGCACTGAGCCTTGTAGGGCGGGTTCCACCCGCCATTCGATTGAAAAAGGCGGGTTCCACCCGCCATTCGATTGAAGAAGGCGGGTGAAACCCGCCCTACACTGCATGGGTGCCCCACCTCTTATCAGACGCGCCTTTTTTGCCTCTGGTTTGCTCATCCGGGTTTTGAATTGGAAGTTCCTGGTAGGTCGACAACGGCAGCTTCCGCGAAGTTGCATCGGCCATGATGGCCCACAACACTGCGGGCCACGCCTGTAGGGCAAAGGCGACCAAAGAGGTTGCTCGGTGTTTTATGGCTCCGGGTTGGCTTTTTTGGGGACAGCCTTATGAACTTCCGAGATACCAAAACGACTATCGAGACGCTTATCAGAAGAGGGGCATTTTTTCCTGTAGTGTTGCTGCTTATGACCGGTTGTGGTTCGAGCCTGCCGGGCGACGCCGGCACCGGTGGGAACCATAACGGCACCGGTTATGTGGACACCTGGCAAGACCCGGCTGACGCAGCCGGTGGGGAAGGCTCGGTGGCTCTGACCATTGTCGATAACAACTCGGCGGGCGACGGCAGCCCATTCGACCAATACAAAACCGTAACGCTTACCCACAACCATACCTGTCTCATCGATGGGGACATCCATGCCGCCGATGTGGTCGAGATTTTTGAGATCGGCTCGGTGGGCACCGGTGATCGTCTGGTGATCACCGCGAATGCGGTTGATTCGCTCGATCCGGTGGTGGCGGTTTTCGACGCCAACGGTGATGCCATGATCGTCAACGACGATCGTAATTATTACGGCGGCGACTACAATTCCGCCATCGACATGCAGTCCCACCGCGACACCAATCATTGCTACGTAGCCGTCGCAGCCAGCACGGGAAGTGGAACAATCGGCCCTTACTCCCTGAGCATCCGCTGGGTATCGGGCGCCACGCTGCCCGAGTCTCAACCGCAACTGGTTTACCTCAACTTCGACGGCGCCGAGGCGGTGGTGATCGGGCGGCGTGACCCGGTGTATATCCCTCCCTTCGAGGGCAGTCTGATCGGCGAGGAGTTTGCCGGTCAAACCAAAGAGCTTATCGAGCTGATTGTGGCTCGCATCCGCCACGACTACACCGGGCTTAACGTCGAGTTCGTCTCCTCTAGGGAAAATCCCAACCCTGCCAGCCCCTATACCACTCTGCACTTTGGTGCATACGATCCGGGACTGTTGGGGCTGGCTGACTATGTGGACGAATACAACGAGGTGGTCACCCAAAAAGCCATCATCTTCGTTGACACCTTTCAGGCTTTTCTACCGCTCAATCCGTCGCTGGAGGAGATGGCTCACGCTCTTGCCAACGTAGCGTCACACGAGGCTGGTCACTTGTTAGGCCTCAACCACACCGATGACCCGCACGAGATCATGGACATCACCGCGAACCTGCGTCAGATGTTGGCCATCCAGGTGTTCCGCCGTGCCCCGTTCCACCCCGACATCTTCCCCATTGGTTATCAAGACGGCGGCAAACTCCTGTTCGAGGCGGTCGGAGGCGATCTGGCGCTGTTCAAATCCACCGCGGCGGAACAACTCACCATGCGGGCAGCCTGGTACGACCAGGGTGAACCCACCCCGGCACGCCTGCGGGTCAATCAGCCTTTCTGCACCTGCAACTGTCCGATATGTGCCAAACAACGCCACCGACACGCAACGCAACAAAACGGGAAAGAAGCTGAGTAGTTGTCAGCTATCAGCCGTCAGCCGTCAGCCGGTGTCCTTGCCGGCTGACCCCCAATCAGGTTCGCGGCAGGTTTTCAACCTGCCCTACAGGAGCCAGCCTCCAATCAGTACCGCGACCGTAAGGGAGCGGCGATGGGTGCCCCCCGGTTGTAGGGCGGGTTTCACCCGCCGTTGTGGCATCGCGCGGCGGGTAGAATCCGCTCTACAACCATTCTCCATTCTCCATTTTCCATTTTCCATTTTCCATTTTTTCAGATGCGATTGCCCCGCCTTTGCCCGATTTGCGGCATTGGACCTGACGGTTGCGGCAACCTAGAATCGGTACGGAGCGATGCCATGCCAAATCCGCGGAGGTCTCACCGTGAAGAGCAGAGGGGCAGAATGCACATTTCGGGCCAACTCGTGGGCCATTCCCGCTCTCTGGGGCACACTTGCCCTGCTCGCCGTAGCCGGGTGCGGGGCAACACCGCATCCGTCCCCGAAAACCGAAACACCCACCGAACTCGATTTAGTGACTGTGATCAAGACCGTCTACGAGTTGGAGGGCGACGGGCGGGGCGTTCTGTTCGTGGGCCTTGACGGATATACGGACGATACGCTCGACACCGCAGTGCTCGAGCTGGCGGAACAATTGCCCGTGACTGTGCTGCGCAGCGATGAGGCGTGTTTCTCGGACCTCAGCCAACCTGCCCTTACTCCGGTCCATCCAGAGACCGGGCAACCTGGTCTTGGGGTGCGGGTGTTCTCCATCGAACAAATCGGCCTGAGCACCGCCGAGGCTCACATCGCCTTCAGCCGTAGCGGCCTCGACGGCGGCGACTTGCTGCTGTCTTTTGAATGGACCCCCCTCGGCTGGACGCTGACTGATTGGCACCGGGCCGCCCAGGCGTAAGCATGAAGCGGACCTTCGCGTCATGGTGCGGCGGGTGAAACCCGCCCTACAACGATGATGCGCCGTTTCCCCCGTTTTTCACGCTCCATATTTTCACGCTTCCTTGCTACGCGCTCCCATCTACGCGCTCCCCTTCGGGTCGCCGCTAAACGCTGTGGACTTGTCGCCGCTAAACGCTACGGATTATCGCCGCTAAACATCCCCGCCCGCGTTACCACGATTTCTCAATTCTCCATTCTTCATTTTCCATTTTCCATTTTCCATTTTAGATGCGATTGCCCTGCCCCCCGGTCGGCTCTACAATGAGTATCTGTCAGGAAAGTGCGAGCAGAGCACAAACGAATCAGGTTGAATGAGGAGACAGCAGTGGCCTCCAAGAGTTTACGCCGGTATGACGTTCAAGCGAAAGTCTCGCTGATTATCACCATCCTCGCCAGTTTTGGTCTTGTGGTGCTGATAACCATTCTGGGGCGAAACTACAATTCCGAGTTGCGAGCCATCATGTACGGGTCCGAGAGCATATATGCCCCCCTGGTTATGCTTGGCACCGCCGGGATATCGCTGCTTAGCCTGATAGGGCTGGTCTTGGGCTTCAACAGCGCCGGGCAACGCCGCAACAACATGCAGACCCGCTCCTGGGTGGCCTTTTTCCTGGGAACGGCGGTTCTGGCTGGGGCGGTCATCTGCCTGGCGATGTTCTGGATATTGAAGATGAAGCTCTAGACCCTGCTACCATCGCCATATTGACCCTTCGACTCAGCCTTGTCTGGTGGAAGAAATATGCAAGCAAGCCATCGCAAGATTCTCATCGACGCACTGTCCATCCCCACCGCACCGTTCGCCGAGCACGCGGTTATTGACTATATCCGCGAGTTCTGCAAATGCCGGCGGGGCTTGACGCTCACCAAGGACCAAAACGGCAACCTGCTGGTTCGTTACCGGCAAGGGAGTGGGCCTGTGAAGCATCCCGTTTGTTTCACGGCTCATCTTGATCACCCGGGTTTTGTCGCCGAGCGCATGATGGATGCCAAGACCCTGCGTGCACGCTGGCGTGGCGGGGTGCACCGCGCATACTTCACCGACGGCAAGGTCCGCTTTTGGGTGGGCCAGCGCACAGTGCGCGGGGTCATCAAGAGTGTCCGCGTTCGGGGGCGCGGCGGCGATGCTCGGGTCGAGACTGCCGACATCACCGTCCGGTCGCCGCTTCCGCCCGGCACCGTGGGTATGTGGGACCTGCCCGAGCCGAAGATCGGCAGCCGTTTTATCCGTGCTCGCGACTGCGACGACATGGCGGGTGTGGCGGGCATGCTCTGCTGTCTGGATCAACTATGCCGCTACAAGCCCGGCGGTGAGGGCTATTTCCTGTTCACCCGGGCTGAGGAGGTGGGATTTATTGGGGCGATGGCTGCCTGCCGGGCTGGCACTATCCCCAAGAAGTGCGTTGTCATCGCGGTGGAGACCAGTTCGGAGCTGCCCAGTGCACGCATCGGCGATGGGCCTGTGCTGCGTGTCGGCGATCGTTCGAGCATCTACACCCCGGCAGCCACCGCCTTCTGCCGCACCGTTGCCGACGCGCTGGCCAAACGCACCAAGTCCTTCACCTATCAGCGTAAGTTGATGGACGGTGGCACTTGCGAGGCGGCAGCCTACTGTGATTTCGGCTACCAAGCTACCGGAATCTGTCTGGCTTTGGGCAACTACCACAACATGGGCATCGAGCGGAAGAAGATCGCCGCCGAGTACGTGAGCACCCGCGATTTTGAGAACCTGGTGAAGTGGTTTATCGCCCTGGTCAAATCGGGCAACTCGTACTCCCTGCACAACGCGGAATTCAGGGCACGTCTGCAAAAGCTCGAAAAGCAATTCGCCAAGCTTCTAAAAGACACGCGCTCTCCTACTCAGGTGTAGGGCGGGTTCTACCCGCCACACCGTGCCGAGAAGGCGGGTAGAACCCGCCCTACAAGCTGCGGGGCACCGCTCAACACCCTTGCGCGATTGCAACGAGTGTGTGGCCCCCTCCCCATTTTCCATTTCTTACATGATCGCTTCTGCCGAAGGGTAGTCTCCGCCGTAGCGAAGCCAGCGTGCCGCCCGGCGCAGGTCGATCATCAGCAGGTACAATGCCGGAACCACCACCAGGGTCAGCAGGGTTGCAAATGCCAGCCCAAAGACCAGCGAAATCGCCATCGGGATCAGCGTCTGAGCCTGCGTGCTCCGCTCCAGCAGCAACGGCGCCAGGCCCATGATCGTGGTCACCGTGGTCAGGATCACTGCCCGGAAGCGCAGCATCCCAGCCTCCAGGACCGCCTCGAAGACCCAGGAACCCTGCGGTGGCGTGGAGCTGCTCAAGCCGGCAACCCGCCGGCGAATGCCCACATTGATACGGTCCAAAAGCACCAGCGAGTCGTTGACCACCACACCGGACATCGCCACGATGCCGAACACGCTCATGATCGTCAGATCATAACCAGCCAACGCATGCCCCAACACCGCCCCGGTAAACCCCAGCGGAATAGCCGCCATAATCACTATCGGCTGAAAGTATGACACGAGCATGGCAGCCAGAATGGCATAGATCACCACCAGGGCGATCACGAATCCGGAGGATAAGCTACGCAACGATTCGAGTATCTGAGCCCGCTGCCCTTCAAACCGATATTCGATGCCCGGGTGCTTCTCGTGCAGACGGCTGAGGAAGCCGGTTTCGAGGTCGGCGAGAATTTGCTCGGCGTTGGCCCGGCGGAGGTCCAGGTCGGCGGATATCCGCACGCAACGCCGCCCATCCCGGTGATGGATCGTCGCATAACCGCGACCGATCTCGTAGCCCGCCACCTCGCGAAAGGGGACCTCGCCACCAGCCCCCCGAATACGCAGATTCTCGAGGTCCGCGATGCTGCGCCGCTGGTGCTCGGGATAACGAACCTGGACGCGAACCTCGTCCCGCCCACGCTGCACACGAACCGCTTCTCCCCCATAGAACCCACTGCGAATCTGACGGGCCAGACCGTCCAAGGTGACCCCCAAGGTCCGCCCCAACGGCTCGAGCTTGACGCGGATGGTGCGTTTGCCGGGCAGAAGGTCGTGTTCGATGCCGGTGACACCGGCGAACCCGCCAAGCTCCCGAGCCACCTCGTCAGCCGCTTCACGCAACTCATCCAGGTCGTCCCCCAGCAGCCGGACCTCCAGGGGTTTTTGTGCCGGCCCGCGGTGTGCCCGCGCAAATGTCACCGAAACCGCATCGTCGATCACCCCGGTATGCCGTTCCCACGCCGCTAAGATGACCTGGCTGTCCAGGCGTCGCTCTTCAGCCGTCTTCAGTTCGATCAGCACTTCGCAGAGATGGCTTCCGCGACTGGGGATTCGTGTGGACCACTCGCCGATCAGCGAGCTTTCTTTACACAGCAGGTTGCCGTCGCCATGGTGAGGCAGGCCGGGATCGTGGTTAAGGCGTTGGGCGGCTTCTTCGAGTTGGCGTGCTGCGGCTTTGGTGGTGGCTATCGGCACCCCTTGCGGGAACCGCACACGGGCCCGGAGCACGTCGCCGTCAATCTCGGGCAGGAGAGTGAAGGGAATCCGCCCGCCCGCCACCAGACCGCCCACCAGCACCGCACACGCTACCGCCACACACAAAGTCACCCCGCGAGCGAGCAAGGCCCGTCGGCAGAAAGGGCGATAC
>JAGLWJ010000256.1 GCA_023133475.1 Phycisphaerae bacterium
GAAGGCCAAACGAAGAATCCCCCCCGTTCCACCCTGCCGCCTTCGGCGGCAGGGTGGAACGGGGGGGCAAAGGCAACCACTCCAATACCCGGCATAAATGCCGGGCCTAGCGCAAGCCTGCCGCCACGAAAACCACGCTATTCCGCATACGGGTTTACTGAATATTTACAATGGAGAAAATTGAAAATGGGATGGGAGACATTGTCGTTGTATACACACGTCGGTGTTTAGCCGCGACAAACCCGTCGCTTGCGCTCTGGGCTCGGATGATTTCCTTTCTCTATTCCTCTGTTCTGAAAAAACCTCACGCAGAGGTGTAGAGTTCCCTGTAGGGTGGGTGGAGCTTCGCGGAGCGAAGCGTAACCCACCACGCCGACTCGGAACTTGGAACTCGGGTAACTCTTCAGTCGCGTGCAGTAGGGTCCGCTGTGAGTTTGGGAATTTACCTCCGAACCAGCCATTTGACCCTCAATAACAGCCCAGAACCAAAGGTTTTTGGAAACGATTGACAATTTATTCCCAAACTCAGGGCGGATCCTACGGACTCGGACCTTCTCGAAACTATAATGATAGAGGGAAGCCTGTGGCCTGCGCAGCCGGGCGCACGAAACTATCGGACGCGCTTCTTCTCAAGGAGGATTTCGACATGGCCCCGCGGAACAACGTAATCGGCATCATGAGCATCATGTTGCTGGTGTGCACTGGTTTGGGCTACGCACAGCTTTCAGGGGTGGGACTCTCTGGCCAGGATGCCACGAAGAGCGGACACGTGGCCAAACCGACCGGGGAACACGGCGCTCAGCCGGGCGGCGCGGCATCGTCGACTGAGCCGCGGCGGGACGATAGTTCGATGTCGGCCGACGGCCGCATCGCTCCGGAGGTTTACACTGAGGTTGAAATGTGCCCCGAGGGCACACCTTACGTCGATGACGTCCGTCACGGTATCGATATGGCTGCGATCACTATTGCCGCTAGCGGGGTACTACCCCGTGTCCCGACTCAGTCGCGAGGAGGTGTTTTATGAACGTCAAGTGTCTGTCGGCGGGTTTGCTCATGCTGGAGGCTGCGATGGGCCTGGCCGAGCCCCTGCGTGTGCCGGTGACGGTGGATCCGAACGACCCGGAGAAGAAACGGACCATCATCCCCCGGGAGGAAAGAGAGCAGCTCGGGTTGGCGCCGCACACCTGGGCCGGGGTGGTCGATCCGCAGGCCTACGCCACGCTGAAGAGGCAGCACGAGATACTCGAGAGGCTGAACAAAGCCAGGACCGATGATGCCCATATGATCCTGTTCGCCATGGACATGGGGTTTCCGGGGAGTGTTTACGTGCAAGTGCTGTTGAAGCACGACGCTGACGGCCAGGTGGACTCCGAGGAGAACCGGGCCGCGATCCGGGAGACGCAGCACCGGGTCCTGCGCAGCCTCACGGCGGCGGAGTTTCGCGTCCAGCAGCTTTTCGAGAAGGCGCCGGGCTTTGTAGGTTATGCCAGCAAGGAGGCGCTTGACAAGCTGGCCACGAATTCGCACGTGGCCGGCGTCTGTCCGGATGACCAGCCGCTGCCGCAGAAACCCAAGACCATCTACCAGAACGATCTTCCGCCCGCCAAGCCTGGTGAAGCGGCCGACGAGCCGGGTGTAGCCGAGGGGAGAGTCGATGCTGATGTCTATCGCGCACTCAGTTTGACGGACCGGGTCCAGGTGACGGTCAGTCTTGGAGATCACCTGCTCCCCCGGCGCACGGACGTGCCTGCGGACGTGTGGGCCCGCGACAGGCTGCGCAGTGAAGCGGCCAGGCAGGCCCGGGACCGGTTCCTGGCAGGCTTCAACGCCGACGAATTTCGGGCACGGAGCGTATTTGTGGACCGCCCGGTTATCCGCGCGTTGGTCAACCGAGAGGGGGTTGAGAAACTCGGGCAGCACTCCGACGTGCGTGGAGTCCAGTTGGAGCAAGTTGTTTACTTTACGCCCCCAAAGCGTTCCCGGTAGAGCGGTAGACGCGCCGCCTGATGATGGAGGACACACCATGCGCAGAGTAACTGTTGCGATCAGCGTAATTGCCCTCGCGGCCGGGGTTGCGCTTGACGCCAGGATTCTTACAATCAAGGAGATTCGCACATGAAACTGAATGGAAAAATGCTTTGGATTGCCGGTCTCGTGCCGGTGTTGTGTCCCGGTTTCGGTTTTGGCCAGGCCAGGGAACGTGTCGACCCGGTGGTCTACAGTGAGGTTGAAATGTGCCCCGAGGGCACACCTTACGTCATCGTCATTCTGAAGCCCGTAGGCCAAGAGGTGCCCACGCCGGAGCAAAAAAGAACCTTGGTCAGGGAGACCCAGGACAAAGTGCTGGCCAACATGGCGCCGGGGGAGTTCGAGGTCGCTTATCGGTTTGAAACCGCCGCGATGCTGATCGGGCAGGTCAATGCCGCCGGGCTCGCCAAACTGGCGGCCAACCCGGAGGTGCTCGGGGTGCAGCGGGGCAAAATCGGACCTGATGTTTTCGCCAAGCTTCAGAGCAGTGCCGAGGGTATCGTCCACGTCACCGTGACTCTGAAGCCGGTGGGCCAAGAAGTCCCCACGCCGGAGCAAAGAAAGGCTTCTATCAAGAAAGTCCAGGACAAAGTGCTGGGCGAAATGGCGCCGAGGGAGTTCAAGGTCGGGTATCGATTTGAAACCGATGCGATGCTGATCGGCCACGTCAACGCCGCCGGGCTGGCCAAGCTGGCGGGTGACCCCAGTGTCGTCTCGGTCGAGCGGAGCAAGATCGAAGCTGACGTCTTTCCCAAGCTCCAAAGCAGCGCCGACGGTACGGTTCGCGTCTCCATGCAGCTGACGCCCGTGGGCCGGGGGGCGCCCACACGGGAGCAAAAAAAAGCCCTGGTAAAAGAGATTCAAGACAGGGTTCTCGGCAAATTGGCACCGGGGGAATTCAAAATCGGAGGATATCGGCGTTCAAATACCGCATACTTGAGGGGCCACATCAACGCCGCCGGGCTGGCCAAGCTGGCGACTGACTCAGATGTCCTCGCCGTGTGGGTGCCCAGTATGTTTGTCGAACCGCACTTGAATGAAAGCGTCCCCTTTATCAGGGCGGATCAGGTACATGGAATTGGTTACACAGGAGCAGGGGTAACGGTGGCGGTCCTGGACACGGGTGTCGATTGCTCGCACCCTGACGTTCAAGGGAGTTGCGTGGGCGGGGCGGCAACGTTCCTCGGAGGGTGGCCTAGAGGTGGAGCTGAAGACGACGTAGGTCACGGGACTTACATGGCTGCAATCATTACGGCGGATAACGGGGTCGCGCTTGACGCCAGGATTCTTACAATCAAGGAGATTCGCACATGAAACTGAACGGAAAAATGCTTTGGATTGCCGGTCTCGTGCCGGTGTTGTGTCCCGGTTTCGGTTTTGGCCAAGCCAGGGAACGTGTCGACCCGGTGGTTTACAGTGAGGTTGAAATGTGCCCCGAGGGCACACCTTCCGTCATCGTCATTCTGAAGCCCGTAGACCCAGAGGTGCCCACGCCGGAGCAAAAAAGAACCGTGGTCAGGGAGACCCAGGACAAAGTGCTGGCCAAAATGGCGCCGGGCGAGTTCGAGGTCACTTATCGGTTTGAAACTGCCGCGATGCTGGTCGGCCATGTCAACGCCGCCGGGCTCACCAAACTGGCCACCGATCCCGATGTCGTTGCGGTCAGCCCGAACAAGATCGAACCCGATGTTTTCGCCAAGCTTCAGAGCAGTGCCGAGAGTACCGTGTACGTCAACGTAACTCTGAGGGCTGTAGACCCAGAAGTGCCCACGCCGGAGCAAAGAGCAGCCCTGGTCAGGAAGATCCAGGACGGTGTGCTGGCCAGGATGGCGACGGGCGAGTTCAAGATCGCTTATCGATTTGAAACCGTCGCGATGATGATCGGGCACGTCAACGCCGCCGGGCTCGCCAAATTTGCAGTTGACCCCGATGTTGTCTGGGTCGAGCGGAGCAGAATCAAACCTGATGTTTTCGCCAAGCTCCAAAGTAGCGCGGATGGTACGGTTCGCGTCTCCGTGCAGCTGATGCTCGTGGCCCGGGGGGCACCCACACTGCAGGAAAAAATGGCTTTGATCAAAGAAGTGCAGGATAGCGTCCTGGGCAAGTTGGCGCCGGGCGAATTCAAACTCGGATCCCGGTGTTTTTCGATTGGCCCGTACTTGAGGGGGCACATCAACGCTGCCGGGCTGGCCAAGCTGGCGACTGACTCAGATGTCCTCGCCGTGTGGGTGCCCAGTCTGTTTGCCGAACCGCACTTGAATGAAAGCGTCCCCTTTATCAGGGCGGATCAGGTACATGGACTGGGTTACACAGGAGCAGCAATAACGGTGGCGGTCCTGGACACGGGTGTCGATTGCTCGCACCCTGACGTTCAAGGGAGTTGCGTGGGCGGGGCTGCAACGTTCCTCGAAGGGTGGGCTAGAGGTGGAGCCGAAGACGACGTCGGTCACGGGACTTATATGGCTGCAATCATCACCGCGGAAAACGGGGTGGCCCCTGACGCTAAGATTCTTCCAGTCAAGGTCATGAATGCAAGTGGGGGTGGTTCCCTAGGCGACATCGCTGATGCTATACGTTATGTCGTGCGCACGAAGGACACGCATCCCAATCTGCGTGTCATTAACCTCAGTTTTGGCATGGGGGGGCTGCTGCTCGCCGCATGTCCTCCCTGCGACGCCTTCCATCCGGAAATTCAGGACGTTGCAAATGCACTCGATGAGGCTAAGGGTGCGGGAATCGTGGCCTTTGCTTCATCTGGTATGGACGGCGACTGCGGTAGAATAGTTGTTCCTGCGTGTGTTGCTTCTGCCGTCGCGGTGACGGGCGTGTACGACCAGACCATTCCGTTTCCAGGTGTGGAATATGGTGGCATATGCCAAGATCTTGCACCGCAACCGCACCTGGTGATGTGTATATCAAACCGGGCTACTGTTGGTTGCGATCAGCTTGGGGCCCCAGGTTTGGACATTCTCATCAATCAGCCGCCACCTGGTGCGCCCACGTGGGGCACATCCCACGCCGTCGCTCATGCGTCGGGGGTCGCTGCGTTGATGATTGAGAAGGCCGGGTGTCCGGGCCTTTCGCCGGATCAGATCGCCCAGATTATGGACATAACGGGAACCGAGTTCATAATCGCGGGCATCTCCTGCCCGGGTGACGAGGTCCCGAGTAGTATCAACGCCCTCGACGCAATAGACTTCTTCACTGGATCGTGCTCAGCCTTGGGGCACCCTGCCTGTAATGGTGACGTTACTCTGATTGATTTTGCTATCCTCATCGAATGCATTACCGGCCCAGGTCAGCCAATTATTCCTGGCCAGTGTCAGTGTGTTGACTATCCCGAAGGGGGGCGAGACGATGGCGATGGGGACGTTGACCTGAGAGACTTCGCAGCCTTCCAACGGGATTTCACCGGTTGGTCGGACGGCGCCTGTTGCCATGCTGACGGCAGTTGCACCGACGGGACACCGCCGGAGTGCTTCGCCAGCAACGGCCTATATCAAGGAAACGGAACGACGTGTGCGTCTACGGATTGTCCGTTGCCCAACTGGGGGGCCTGCTGCGATCCGGACGATGAAACCTGCACCGAAGGCACCGAGGAAGATTGCGTCTGGGCCTGGGGGCTTTATCAAGGACACGGAACAACCTGCGCGACCACCATCTGCCCGACGGGACGATACCGCAATACGATCGATCCGCTGGAGGTGTACATCCCTTCGGGGTCGGGCATGCGGCTTGGCGACGACATCACACTTTCCGGGGGCGGGGGTGGAGAACTGGCTTTTTATGACCTCGGGGTTTACGGTGGCGGCGGCGGAGACTTTGACGTGACTGCGGGCCTTTATACGGACTGCCCGGGCAATGGCGGCACTCTCATCCCCGGCACTGAGTTCACCTGGCTCGATAACTACGACGGCGCCAGCCCTGTCTTCCTACAAGCCTCCTTCGATCCTCTGGTTACGATCCCTCATTCATTCTGGATGGTGGTCACGTTTTCGACATCACAGGCCGGCTGGTTCCGTGCCGAGGAGGCGGAAACCGGGTTCACCGCCGACCTCTTTGGACGGAACAACCCACCTTGGGTATGCAATTACTGGTGGGGTGGGCCTCCCAATCCCTACGCGGGCTTCTGGGCCAACATAGGGTGCGTCGAGCCATAGGTAGCCTGTTGCGATCCGGACGACGGGAGTTGCCTGCGGTCCACACAGCGGACCCTACATCGCTCGGAACTCGGAACTGGGTTGGTGGGTTCCACCTCGCTCCGCGAGGTTCCACCCACCCTACGTGGCTGCCACCGTAAGCGGTGTCATTGGTTGAGTTTGGCCATCACCAAAAAGGCCAGGAATTGATCGATGTCCATAGGCCCATTGCCACGACGGAGGATTTCCCCGTAAGGTGAGATGACCATGAAGGAAGGGGCCTCCCGGAAACCCAATTCCGCCCCACGCTTCTTCTGGAAGGTGGCATCCATCCGTACCGACAACATGTTCTTCATCTGCTCCAGCACATCGTCGGAACGGAAGACGGTGCGGTCCATCCGGCTACAATCTTTGTTGAACGGCTGCCAGTAGGAGACCAGGACCAGCCGGCTCTGGCGGGCAGCCGCTTTCATGGTGTGGTCGAGGCTCATGCGCCAGTGCACCCGGCTGCACCCACCGCAAGCGGTGATGAGAGCAACGATAAGCAAGACGACTTGGGGACGGGCTCTGCTCATGCTAAAGGTCCAATACTCGCGAGACGACGGGACGGCCGGCGACCATCTCCACCTCTGCCCCACCAACCTCCGGATCGTGGGAGAACGCCAGCCGAAGGTGATTCTCGACACACATTCGCAGCACCCGCCGTTTCTCCTCCAGCGTCGTCACCGGATAGAGATCATACCCCATGCCCCAGGTGGGCGATAGATGAGGTATCTGCGGAATCATGTCCCCGGCGAACAGCAACGGGCGCTCGTCGTCCTCGAACCACGGCAGAAGCTGGTAAGGAGTGTGGCCTTTGGATAGGAGCCAACGCATGCCTTCAAACGGCCCAGCGGGCTCGTCGCCGGTCACATATTGCAAGAGCCCTCTCTTATCCAGCTCTTCGTAGTCGCGTGGCATGAAAGAGGCTTTGTCGCGCAAGGTCGGGTTTCGGGCATGTTCCAGGTGCCTGGCGTGGACCCAGTGCCGGGCATTGGGGAATCGAACTTCAATTTCTCCCCCCGGCTCATTCTTCCAGAACGTCATGCCGCCGGCGTGGTCGAAGTGCAGGTGAGTAATCACCACGTCGGTGACCTCCATGTCTGTCAGCCCGAGAGAGCTCAAAAGCTCGGCCAGCGCATTGCAATGGCTTATTCCGTATCGCCGGGCATCTTTGGGCGCCCATTTGCTACCGGCTCCGCTGTCCACCAGGATCACACGGCGAGCGTCGTCGTCAATAGCCACCAGCGTCCGCATGGCAAGCTGGATGCGGTTCAACTTGTCCGGGACAGCCTGCTTTTGCCACAGAACCTTCGGAACCACACCAAACATGGCTCCGCCGTCGAGCCAAATATGGCCGTTGATTACCGAGTAAACCTGAAATCGCCCTGCACGAATCATGATTTTGCTTTCCAAACTCCGCACTCGTTGTGCTTGAAACGGTTGCCGCTGACCGGTAGTGCCCGTCCTCCATCGCGAAGGTATCCCTGAGTGAATAGTCGCTTGATGTTGGCCCAGCGGTGGCGCACATCGACCAGGGCTTTCCTCAAGATGGCTCGGGCGTGAGCGTCTCGAAACAGTGGACGCCGGCGATAGGTGACTACGGTGAAGAAGTAGCTGGCTCCGGATTCGCGCCATCTCACGTAGGTTGGCATGTATGGATTCTACGTCATCGACGACGGCGGGTAAAACCCGCCTTTTTGTGCCCAGAACGGCGTAGGGCGGGTTCCATCCGCCTTCCTGGGCCACGAACGGTGCAGGGCGGGTGGCCCCACCCTACACCCGAGAAGGCGGGTGGAACCCGCCCTACACTCGAGAAGGCGGGTGAAACCCGCCCTACGCCTGAGAAGGCGGGTGGAACCCGCCCTACATTCATTGCGGTGAATGATCCGGGTTCGGGCGGTGGATATCGGACCCTGGTGGCTGGTGTGACAACTTACAGCCAATGCAAGATCGAACAGCGGACGATGTTAGTGGAGTGCATTCCCACGAGGTTTGCCGGGAACGGGCGGTGATTGCGCAATCACAGGTTTCAACCGGGTGGAGAAACGGTGAATAAGGCTTGGACGGCATTCAAGCGGTTTTGGCTGGAAGAGGAAATCCCACGCTGGATTGGGTCGCTGCTGGTGGCGGCCTATCTATGCGGACTGGGGGCCATTACCTATCTGGCTTACCGGCAAACCACCCAATTGGCAGAGCAAAAGGCGTTGTCGCATGGCGATCATGCGATTTTCCTGCTGGCGGAACTGATCGAGCGGGTTGAGGCAGAGGATGTCCCGGAGCAAGAGTTCTTGTTGCACGAGTTCTCCCGGCGGCTGGATTGCGCACATCTCCACATTGTTAATGACAAAGGAATTGTCATCGCATCCATTGACGCGGTCGGAGTGGGCCAACCGAACCCTCTGACGGTGGTATTTGGAACCAGGGTTGAGAGTAGAGGGCAAGTTGCCCCGGCGACATGCAGCCAACTCGATCTTGGCGCAGATGGGCCGGGTGTCGTTTTGCGCCACTACCGGTTGCCGATTGGGAAGGGCGGTTTGGGGCATTCGCGGGCACTTGAGGCTGTGCTGCGCTGGGACACCGCCATAGTGTTATCCGACGGCAAGACGTGGCTTCTGGTGATCGTATTGGTGGCGGTGGGCGTGCTGGGGATTGTCTACCATCTAATGCGGCGTCATTTCCGAGGTGTTTCCTGCATTGCGGACAACCTGCTCGCCCATGCGGGGCATTTGGAGGAAGAATTGGCTTCCCTGCGCGTGGCGGATTCCCTGGGCGAAGTGGCGTGCAGTTGGAACAAGCTGATCGATTTGGTGGAAGGCTTCCGCACCGAGGCTGGGCGATCCACCGCCACCTCGGAACTCCGCCAGGTGTTGGAGCGTTCCAGTAGCGGGGAACTGGCGGATGCGATCGACGCGGTGCCGGACGGAATACTTGTGATTGCAGATGAAGACCTGTTAATACATTGCAACGCGGCGGCGGCACGGCTGATGGGCTGGAAGCGAGAGGAGAGAGATCACACACGCTTGAGTGAGTTGGAGACCAGCGAGACGGGTCGAGTGGTGCTGGAGGTGGTGGAAAAGGCCCGCAGCCCCGGCGGAACCCACGAAGGGCACAACGAGATGGTGGAGTGCGAAGGAAGCAGCTACCGGGTGCGAGTGGTTCCGCAACGCAAGAGTCGCCAACACGATGCCTTCGTGGTGGTAATCAGCGATGTGAGCCAACAGGTCCGCGCCGACCGTGCCCGCGAGGAGTTCGTCTCGCAGGTGACCCACGAGTTGCGAACGCCGCTGACCAACATCCGGGCGTATTCCGAGACCTTATCCAGCGGGATGTTCGACGATCCCAAGGTGGTCAGCGAATGCTACAACGTGATCAACAAAGAGACGCGGCGGTTGTCACGGCTGGTCGAGGACATCCTGAGCATGTCGCAGTTGGAGGTGGGGAGTATTCAGATTCTGTTCGACGAGGTGGACGTGCGTTCGCTGATCCAGGAGGCGGTGCGGGACGTGCGGGCTGTCGCCGACGAAAAGAACATGGACTTGCAGGCGATTCTGCCGGCCAAGCTCGAGCCGATCCGGGCGGACCGGGACAAGCTCGCGGTGGTGCTGAACAACCTGCTGGGCAATGCGTTGAAGTATACGCAGCCCGGCGGCGAAATCCGGGTGGGATGCCAGATCACCGACGGCAACCTGCTGATAACGGTGAAGGACAACGGTATCGGTATCGACAAGGCAGAGCAGGAACACGTGTTTGAGAAGTTCCGCCGCAGTTCCGATCCGCAGGTCCAGGACGAGACGGGGACCGGCATCGGGCTGACCACCGCACGGGAGATCGCCCGGCGTCACGGGGGTGATATTGAGTTGATGAGCGAGAAAGACAAAGGATCAACTTTTGTTGTAAAACTTCCGATCAAAAAGTCCGCGGTCCCGGCGTGATGGTTCCGGGAAAAGAGGATTCCTAGTGGAGGGCCGGTAATGGCTACGATTCTCATAGCAGAAGACGACGTGCAGATCCTGCGGGTTCTGGCCATGTGGTTCAGCCGCAACGGGCACGAGGTGGTGGAGTGCCACAACGGCGTCGAGGCGTTGGATAAGTTGTCCGGCGGCACGGTGGACCTGGTGGTCTCGGACGTGAACATGCCGCAAGTGGACGGCTTGGAACTGGTGCGTGTGATCCGCGAGGAGCGAAAGCTCGATTTGCCGATCCTGGTGTTGAGTTCGCGTTGCGATCAATCATCCATCGCCGCGGACCTTGCCCTGCACGGTATTCGCGTGCATCCCAAGCCCTTTTCGCCTTCACGTTTGCTGACGGAAGTTGAAGCACTGCTGTCGGCTCAGGCGCCGACCGACGCGGGTGTTGCCGGTTAACCCGGATATTTCATCGCAGAGAACGCAGAGTTAAAGAGAATAAGAAGTTATGGAACTTTACGGGGAAAAGCTCATATATACCGTGTCAACGGGAGAAAGTAAATACTCAGTAAACCCGTGCCACCCAACACCGTGAACCTAAGGACATGTGTTTATGGACACGATGACGCATTCTCAGCCCCCGGAGGGGGCGATGGAATATAGCCCAGGGCGAAGCGCAGCAAGCCCTGGGTTGGCGTTCCGTGCGACCCAAGCCCCCGGAGGGGGCGATGGAATCCACGGTGAGCCCGGCGATCCGTCGCCCCCTTCGGGGGCTTTGGGCGCACGGAACGCCTACCCAGGGCTTGCTTCGCTTCGCCCTGGGCTATATTCCGTCGCCTCCTCCAGAGGCTAAGAATAGATCACCGGACTTGATTGAAGTGTAGATCAAAAAGATCAGGCGGACCCAGAACATGGTCACACCCAGCAATGCCGGCCCCCACGGAGTCTCCATGCTATTGCATGACATACTCCAGACACTGTCGTCCGCGGATACCGCTCCGGGGCCGGCGGCGGAGTTGCTGCGCGAGCACCTGAGCAATCTGGGCGAAAAGCTGCAGTTGGTGCTGGCGGAGCACGAGGGGATGGGCAACGAACTGCTCCACGCCTACGAGCAGCTTGGCATTGTCTTCGATGTCACCCGCCGGTTGGCGTCGGCATCCGACGAAGACGAGGCCATGAAGCTGTTCATTGATTGCCTGCGGGGGATGTTTGCCAAGTGTCACTTTGCGACGGTGCGGTGTGATTCGTCAGGGGAATTCCGGCTTTGCGCCTGGGACGTCGCGGAGTTTGCCCCGGATAGTTGCGTGTGTCTGGCGAAGCTGGTCGGCGAGAGCGCCGAGGCGCGGCGCGTGGTGGTGAGTGAGGGCGATGGCGTCGTGTGCCAGAGCATGTCATGCCCCATTTACGCGGGGGGCGATTTCGTTTGCGCCGTGGTGCTGATTCGGGGGGAGGAATTCAGGCGGTTCACCTCGGCGGACATGCTGCTGATGGATTCCCTGAGTGTTTTCTGCGGTGACATCATTCGGAACCTGCGTCTGGTGCACGAGCTGCGCCAGATGTCCGTTGATATGGTCCGGGCGCTGGTGGAGACAATCGACCAGAAAGACGTGTACACCTCGGGTCACTCGGACCGGGTGGGCTGCTATGCCCGCTTGTTGGCTCAGGGGATAGGATGGTCGGATGAGCGCTTGCAGATTCTGGAGTGGGCTGCCCTGCTCCACGATGTGGGCAAGATCGGAATCCGTGACGAGGTGCTCAACAAGACCGGAAAGCTGACCGACGAAGAATTCAATCACATGAAAGAGCATCCGGTGAGAAGTTCCGAGGTGGTGTGCCGGATTCCGCAACTCGCCGAGGCGATTGACGGCGTGCTGTATCACCACGAACACTGGGACGGCAACGGATACCCCGACGGGCTGGCCGGTGAGGACATCCCCCTGCAGGCCCGCATCATTCAGATCGCGGACATCTTCGATGCCCTGACCACCAGTCGTTCATACCGCAAGGCCTTCACCTGGCAGAAAGCGTTGTCGATCCTGCGCGAGGAGTCGGGCACTGTCGTGGACCCCAACCTTGCCAAGGTCTTTGAGAAGCTGATTCTGGATTGGGTGGCCAAGGATGCGGAGGGGTTTGACCGGCTGTTCGAGGTCAACGCCGACGGGACAGAGCAGGCCCTTCACGATGCCGACAGGCTATCGACGGCGATGGCTGGTTTGCCGGCTTCAGCCCAAAACAACTGGTCAGGAGGTGAATAAAGTTGTCTCTTACGTTGCTCTTGTACTGGTTCCCGATTTTCGTGGGTGTGGCGTTCGGTGTGCGTCTGACCAGCCGGCGCGACGGTATGGTGTTGGGGTCGATCTGTGCCCTGCTCTGGGTAGCGGTGGTGCAGGCCAACACAGCCGGATTATGGGAAAATATCGGTCTGGTGGTTTCCACGCTGTGTGGGGCTGTAGTGATTGCCCTGGCCGGCTATTACGGGTCCAGGCAGGCCTACAATGCCGATCGACCGTCTCGTCGGCGGGAGGGCATGGGGCAGCTCGGGCAAGAGCGTGCGGGCGAGCAACTCCCCGGGGACGATGCCCTCTCCTGGAACGGGCACGCCGATCAGAACCTCGCCCCTGCGGGTGAGCATGGTGCCGACGAGCAGGGATTTGCCCCGCAGTCGGTCATCTCTGTCTGCCGGCAGTTCGACGCCTGGCTTGAAGTGCATCGTTACAGCGACGACCCCTGGGCGGACTTTGACGAGTTTCTCCGTGGGGCCATTTTTCAGTGGGTGGGTGGCACGCATGTGCGAACTTACCGCGTACTCAGCGAGGACGACCAGCTCATTCCCCTGCGTGAGATGGAAACCAACAACCCGAGGGAAATGATGTCGGCCCGCCAGGGGGTCGAGGGCTACGTAGCCACCACCGGGCGCTCTTATGTGGTGGGCGACTCAACCCACGGTCTGCTGGTGGACCGGCTAACCCCGGAACTCGAAACCAGGAACTCGGAACAAGGAATTCGGAACTCGGAACTTCCCCAAGGTGGCCCGGCGTGGTGTTTCCCTATTGCCCGGGGGACGCGCAAGATTGGCGTGGTTACGGTGGGGCGTTTTGCGACGTGTGGTGGGGAGGGACGAGTTTTGGGCGGGCCTCAGAGTGTGGGGTGCCCCTGGGCGCCGGTGCAGCTTGGGATGGTGGAGGTGGTCATCGCCCAGTTCTGGAATGCTCTTACCGAAGTGTGCCGCAGCCGCACCTCGGTGATCACCGACCCGGGCAGCGGTGGGTTGACCCGCAAGGCTTTCTTTGAAATCGGGCGAGAGGTTTTGGCGGATGCCTACCGCCAGGGCGAGCCGGTGATCGTTGCGGTGATCGGGATGGAAGGGCTTCGCGGTTTGGACGACGAAGGGCGGTGGGAAACCGCGGACGACATTCGGGCCACGATCAGCAGTGTGCTCAAGCAGCGTTTGCGTGCGGGCGACCGGTTGGGGCGTTTCGACGATTCGCGGTTCATTCTGCTGTTGCGGCGGGTGGACTCGGAGTTAGGTTGTTTGATTATGAAGGAGCTGATGGGCCGGTTGTCCGGTGTGCTGGACGCGCGCAAGCGGTGTAGCGGGCGTATCGAGTTGCGTTGTGGTGTGGTCGGCACCGGCGTGGTGGGAGAGGGGGCGAGCGAGGCGAAAGCATCGCTTGAGAATCTCGCCTCCGCCGCCCTCGAATCGTGTCGGCGGGCGCGTGAGGCATCGGTGATGATTTCGACGGACCTGCATCCGGCCCCGACATCGGCGGCGACAGAATGAAGATCGATCATCAAACCTTCGGCACCGTGGAGGTTTGCACGCCGGTCGGAGCGTTGGTGGACGAGGATGCGGAGCGGTTCGTCGCTCATTTGCTCGAACGGTCCGAGAGGGCAGACCTGCGGTTTGTGCTGGGCATGGAAGAGGTGCCGTATATGGACAGTGTGGCGTTGGAGGGCTTCTTGTCGGTTGCGGACACGTTGCAGTCTCGCGGTGTCCGCCTGAAGCTCATCGGAGTGACATCCACTTGTCGGGAGATATTCGAGATCACCGGATTGTCGAACCGTTTTCAGTTCTTCGAGAGTGTGGAGGACGCGGTGCGCAGCTTCTTATAAGTTTAGTCCAAAGTCCAAAGTCCAAGGTCCAAAGTCAGGAAAGCGGAACTCGGAACTCTGGACTCGACACTGTGGGCTTTGGATGGGTGGCCCACCGCTTTAGCGGTGGGGGACGCGAATGTTTAACGCGATTCGTGTCCCCCACGGCTAAAGCCATGGGCCACCCCCACCACCGGCGGGGACGCCGATGCCACCGACTTTGGACTTTGGACCTTGGACTTTGGACTTTGGACTTTAACCCATGATCGGACCGTCAGCCAGACTGGGTGAGCAACTCGTTGCCGACGGGGTTATTACGCCGGAGCAGTTGGCTGAGGCGTTGGCCAAGCAGCAGGCTGATGGCGGGCGCCTGGGCGGGCGCCTGGTCGAGATCGGGGCGCTGTCGTCGTCAACACTGGTGAGTGCTCTGGGATCGCGGCTGGGTGTTCCCGGTTGTGTGCTGCGTCACGGCCTGATCGATCCGAAGGTGGCAAAGGTTATCGATAGGGAGGAAGCGGAACGGCTCAAGGTTCTGCCGTTGTTTCGTGTGCGGAACACGCTGGCAGTGGCCATGGTCGAGCCGCAGTCGGTGCCCACCCTGGACCGCCTGCGGCAACTGACCCAGTGCACCATCAGACCGGTGCTGGCGATGGAGGAGAACATCGCCGAGTACCAGCACAAGTATCTGGCTGCTGAGGTGACCGTCGATGCGTTTCTGGCCTCCATCGAAGAGAGCGACGTCGAGATTTCCGAGCACGAAGCCATCGACGAAGGCCCGGTAACCGATCTGGACAAGATGATCGACGGCAGCCCGGTGATTAACCTGGTGAACGTGGCGATCCTGACCGCCCTGCGCGAGGGGGCCAGCGACATCCATATCGAGCCGGAACGCGAAGCCACCCAGATTCGACATCGTATCGACGGTGCCCTGCGCACCATGATGACCCCACCGCGGGCGATGCATGCCGCATTGGTGTCGCGGATCAAGGTTATCGGGCGAATGGACATTTCCGAGAAACGGCTTCCGCAGGAAGGGCGGGTGCACCTGGTGGCGGACGGGCGCGAGATCGACCTGCGCGTCTCCAGCATGCCCACGGTGTTGGGCGAGAAGATCGTTATCCGCATTCTGGACAAGAGCAACCTGAGCTTCGAACTGAGCGACCTGGGCATATGCGGCGACGACCGGACAGCCATCGAGGGCATGCTCCGCAGCCCCTATGGGCTGCTGCTGGTTACCGGGCCGACCGGTAGCGGGAAAACAACGACGCTGTATTCGGCGTTGGACCTGCTGCGTAACGAGGCGGTCAACATCGTGACCGTCGAGGACCCGGTGGAGTATCAATTGTCGGGGGTGAACCAGATTCAGGTGAATGAGGGGATTGGTTTGACCTTTGCCCGGGCATTACGTTCCATCCTGCGTCAGGACCCTGACATCATCATGGTGGGTGAGATCCGCGATGAGGACACCGCCCGGGTTGCGGTGCAGTCGGCATTGACCGGGCACTTGGTGCTCTCCACGCTGCACACCAATGACTGCCCTGGTGCGGTTTCTCGTTTGCTGGACATGGGTGTTGAATCGTATTTGATTTCGGCGGCGGTGATTGGCTTTATCGCCCAGCGGTTGGCCCGCAAAATCTGCTCGTCGTGCGATACATCGTATTACCCGCCGCAGGAGTTACTCGAGTTGGTCGGCTGGGGGCACCGGGCCAACGAACTGTTTCACAAGGGCGAAGGGTGCCGGACGTGTCATAACAGCGGGTTTCGCGGGCGGGTGGGCATCTATGAAGTGATGGTGGCCGACCCGGAAATCCAGCGGTTGATCCAGAAGGAAGCGTCGGAATCGGACCTGCGGGTTTATCTGGCGGAGACCGGGTGGCGGACCTTGCGTCAAAAGGCCCTGGACCTGGTCGAGCGCGGCGAGTCGACTTTGGAGGAGGTCATGCGAGTCACCCGCTCCGAGGGGGCGGGCAGTTGTAACCCCTCCGGCATGCAGGCTGAGGAGGTGAACGTATGAACCTGACCTACGAGGCGATTGATGGTTCGGGGCGTAACGTGTGTGACATGGTGGAGGCTCCGTCGGTCAAGGAGGCGGTGGACTCTCTGCGTCAGAAGGGTTTGTTTGTCACGCACATCGCCCGTGCCAAAGCCGAGGAGATGCAACAAAAATTGGCGGCGGCTGGTGGCGAGTTGGGCAAGGTGCGCTTTTCGCTTCGCCAACTGGTGATGTTCACCCGCCAGATGGCCATGTTGTTGGCTGCCGGCAGTGGCGTGGTTCCGGCGTTGAACGCTCTCACCCGCCAGATCAAGGACGTCAAACAGCGAGCGGTGATCAACCAGATCATCGCCAACCTCGAGGAAGGGTACACCCTGGCGGACGCCATGCAGAAATATCCGAACATCTTTGACGCATCGTACGGTGCGGTGATCGCCGCCGGGGAAGCCAGCGCCACCCTGGCACAAATGTTCACCAAGCTGGCCGGCATTATGGGCAAGCGCAAAGCCATGCGGAACAAAGTGGTGGGATCCGTGACGTACCCGGTTTTGTTGATTATGCTTTGCGTGGGCATTCTCAACGTCATGCTGTTTTTCGTCATCCCACGTTTCGGGGACATGTTCGACACGCTGGCGGTTCCGCTTCCGGCATCCACGAAGTTCATGTTGGCGTTATCGGGCTGGCTGCGGGAGTGGTGGATGGTGCCGGCGGGGTTGGTGGTGGCCTTTATCGTTGCCGTCGTGTACCTGGTCAAGTCCAAAGCCGGCCGGCAGTTCTTGAGTGACGTGCAGATTCAGGTCCCCATGCTCGGGCGGGTCATGTCGCGTCTGATCCAGGCGGAGATATTGCGCATTTTGGGCATGTTGATCGAAGCCAAGGTGGGCATATTGGACGCGTTGGACCTGGCACGCGGGGTAACCAGCAACCGCCGCTACCACAAACTGTCCGATGACATTGAACAGGCGGTGACCTCCGGCGAGGGGATCAGCTCCGCCATGGAAAGATCGAGGCTGATCGATCCGAGCATCTGCCAGGCGATTCGCACTGGTGAGGAGAGTGGGAGCCTGGGAGAGTCGATTAGTTATGTAGCCGATGTGCTTGACGAGGAGAACGCCGAACTGGTTGACGTGACTACGAAGCTGCTCGAACCGATAATCCTGATTGGCATGGGTGTGGTGGTGGGAATAGTCGCCGTCTCGCTGTTCATGCCGCTCTTCGACATAACCGCGGCAGTTTGAAAAAATGGAAAATGGAAAATGGAAAATGGAAAATGATGGGGTTCGCCACCACTCCGGGATGTTTAGCGGCGACCCGAAGGGGAGCGTGAAAAAGGAAGCGTGAAAAATGGGGCGTGGAGAATGAAGACTTGAAAACCGAAAACGCTGCCAAGTTCGCATTTTCCATTTTCCATTTTCCATTTTCCATTTGAAAGTGACGTTGGTATGTTGACGCATTGGGGCAAGCAGAACCGCTTTTCGCCGATTGGAATGGACATCGGGCGGCGTGGTGTGCGCCTCGTGCAACTGATGCGGCGCCCATCCGAGACGGGCAGAAATGCCCCAGGTCAATGGCAGTTGTTCAGAACCTGCAACTGGGATTGGCTGGTGGGGACCGAGCAGAACACCACGGGCAATGCGTCCGATAGCAACCCCCTGACGGCGGTGCTGGGCGACAAATCCGGCAGCCGGGAGTTGGCTCGGAGGATAAAACGCCTCTGGCGACAGAACGAGTTCCGCGGCAAGGAACTGGTGGTGGGCCTGAGTGGCCCCGAGGTACAACTGCACGCCCTGGAACTGCCGATCCAGCACGATGCCAATGCCGACGACAACCTGCGACAAGCCGCCCACTGGGAGATCGAACGGTTGATGAGCCTCCCGCAAGGAGAGGTGGAAACTGATTTCTGGCTGCTGCCCACGTCAAAAACCACCTATGCCGCCCGCAAACCCAGAGACGGTTCCGGGCAAAACCTCCCAGGCCAACCCACCGCCATCGGAGTCGCGGCACGGAAAACCCTTGTCTCGGGAATCTGGAAGATATGCGAGTCGGCAGGGTTGCGGTGCCGTTGTCTCGATGCCAACCTGTGTGCGATATCGCGTTTGGGAGCCTGGGTGCGCAGCCTGCCCATGCTTGACGAGCAGGAAAGCGATGCCGGCGAATCCGAAGCAAGTGAATCCGAAGCGGCAAGCGAGATTTGGGGCTTGCTGGATTTGGGTTACACCCAGACCCGTTTGGCAATTTGCGTTGCGAGCCTGCCGGTGCTGGTGCGCTCGTTCGATACCGGGGGGCGGCGGTGGATCGAGCGTATCACGGAATCGCTGGAACTGAGCGTTTCAGCGGCGGAGATTCACCTGCGCGATCATGGTATTCAACCACCCTCACGAAATCGCACAGATGACCGCGGGCGTGGAGTCCGCCATGACGGTAGTGTGACACCATCAGCCCAGTTGGGCAGTATCATTCGTAACATCCTGGGCGAGGAATTGGAGTTGCTCTGCGGCGAGATCGAGCGTTCTTACCGTTACGCACTGCAATGTTATCCCGGTCACCGCGTCTCCGAGCTCATTCTGGTGGGCGGGGCGGCGGAGATGCCGGACCTGGACGAATACCTTAAAAGCCGTCTGGGTATCGAAGTGCACACCATCGCCGACCGCCTGGAGCGCACCGTGGCGGCGAGGCGCGGCGGGGGGAAGGCCCCGTTTACCCTGACGACGAGCGGGCACTATCCGCTGGGGGCGTTGGCCTGCGCCATCGGATTGGCTATCCCGCCTAGTTTGTAGGTCGGGTCCGCAGACCCGACCTACCAGGAGATCGAGATGATTGGCGTCAACCTCATCCCTGCCGAGTTGCTGATCGCACGTGCGGTCAGGCGTCGGATACGCGTGTGGTTGGTGGTGAGCGTTGTGTTGGTTGGCGTAGTTCTGGTGCCGATAGTTGTCGAGGGGCATCGCCAGGGACAGGTTCAGCGTCTCAGGCTCAAGATTGCGGGCATGGAAACCAGATTGCACGGCGTGCGTGGGAAGGTGGCCAACGTAGCCCAGACCGTGCTCGATACCGACCTGGAGCTTGCACGCTCCGAAGCTCTGCGGACCAAACGCTGTTGGTCGGGACTGCTGGGGTTGGTGGCTGATTGTATGCCGCAGGAGGTGTGGTTGACGTCCATCGCGACCGATCCGCCCCAACCGGGAAGTTCGTCGCACGAGCTTCCCCGAGCAGCGCGACGCCGCAGTGCCCGCGAAACGGGCAAGCAGCAAGACATAAGCAAACCTGCCGAGGTGGTGATCCTTCAGGCCCCCACCAAGATTCGCCTGGAGGGTTTCGCCCTGGACCACGGAGCCATGATGGATTTGATCACCAGGCTAAAGGCCTCCAGGGCGTTTACGGCAGTGGAGCAGGTTACGTCAGGCAGAGAGCCGGTGCTTCAGGGAGATGCGGTGCGTTTTGTCGTAACCTGCCAATGGTGAAAACATGAGGCTTGCACGGCATTCCATCTTGATCGTCAACGCGGTAGGGATGCTCATATCCGGTGGGCTGGCGCTCGGCGGTATCTGGCAGGTGTTTCTCCAGCCGGGCACCGTTTCGGCGGAGTTGCGTGACTTAAGAACGACGCTAAGGGACAAGACTCGCGATCTGGCGTCGCTGGAGTATGAACTAGGCCACCAGGAGAGCCTGCTGGAGCAGCAGGAATCGAAGCTGATCGCCGACGGCACGCCACTCGGGCAGAATCCGCTGGAGCAGAATCTGCAGGCCATCATCGAATTGGCTCGCCGGAACAACTTCCATCTGATGGATATGAACCCGTCAGGGTCAGCCATGTATCCGGGAGTGCGTGAGGTTCGGCACCATATTCGGGGAGACGGTAAGTACGCGGCAGTGACTAGAATGTTGCGACAATTCGAGAGCTGCGACTTCTGGGGCGATATCACCCACATACGGATCGAACGCCCGCGGAACCTGTCGGGCCTGGAGAACGAAACGCGAGAGATGGAGATGACCGTCAGCTTCTACACAACGGTGGACTTGGCCCGGGAGCCGGCGGGAGCACGGTAGATTCGTGGGCAAACGCAAGAAACAAATCTACGCGGGCATGCTGCTGGTGGTAGGGGCAGGGATGGTTCTGGACCGCATAACCAGTGCGGGCAATACGGCACCTGCCGCGGTGCTCGGGGCGAGCAAGGCTGCCAATCGCCCAGGGGCCAAGGTAAGCAGCAAAGTTGCCCCAAAGGGTGAGCACGACCAGGCACCCACTCTGTCGCCCGCCGGCTTTCCCGCAAACCTACCGGCGGGCCATGCCGAAAAACGCGATCTTTTCAGGCTGAGCGCTGTCGCCCAACTGGCGGTGCTGAAAGCCCCCCAAACTCCGGAACACAGTGATAATGCTAGCGATTCGGAACCGGAGGAGGGGCCTGATAAGGCTGCTCTTTTGATCGAGCAGTTCAAGGCCCAACACACATTGTCCGCAGTGATGGCCGGGGGCGAATTCAAAATGGCGATCGTGGACGGGACCCCGGTGGAGGTAGGCCAGCTTATAGGCCAATGCCGGTTGGTCCGTATCAGCGGGCAAGTGGCGGTTTTTCAGTGCCTTGGCGAAGAATTCCAGTTATCGGTGGAAACCCATCAGTTGTCAGACGAACAGTAGGGCGGGTTCCACCCGCCGCAGCAGGTAGGGCGGGTGGCATGGTCAAGGACCACCTTCGGTAACGTTACGATTTGCCATGCCACCCAACCGCCGGAGATCGCCCACGGAAAGGCCTCAGGCAACTCAATCCTGTTGGGCCTGCTTCACCTCGGGCTCATCGAGTGGCAGATAACGATCGAACCAGGCGAGGTCCCAGACCATCTTGGCTTTGCGCGTCGTATAGGTCATCGGGCAATGACCCTGAGTTGGATAAACGATCAACTCAGTAGGCACATCGAGGTACTCGTGCAACGCTCGGTAAAGCGCGCGGCTGTGGCCTGGCGGGCAACGTGGGTCCTTGCCCCCAACATGAACGATCGTGGGTGTCACCACCTTGTCCAGTTCGTACAAGGGCGAAGCAGCGTGCATGGCATCGGTGCGGTTCCAGGGGAAGCCCTGCTGGAAATTGATCACGTGCCCGGGAGTGTCCTCCATGCCCCACTGCATGCTTACCTCCAGAACACCCGCCCCGCTACTGGCGGCTTTGAAACGCCTGGTTCGGGTGATCAGGCAGTTGGTCAGATACCCGCCGTTGCTCCAGCCCATCACGCCCAGCCGATCCGGATCGGCAATGCCCCGCTCGATCATGGCATCGACACCAGCCAGAACGTCGGTGACGTCACGATCGTTCTTGTGCCCGATAAGGTCTGTCAGAAACTTGTCACCGTAACCGGTGGAGCCGCGGTAATTGGGGCTCAACAACGCATATCCACGCGCCGCCATGAGCACCCGACCGTATATCCAAAAACGCATGCGCAGCAGCGATGCCGACGTCGGGCCTCCATGCAACTCCACGACCATAGGCAGCTTCGTGCCCGGGGTGTAGTCGGGCGGAAGCTCCAGGATGCCCTCGACTTCCACACCATCGGGGGCAACCCAGGTGGTCAACTCTATTGACGGAAGTTTCCAGGTATCCACCTGCGGGTTCACCCTGGTGAGACGTTTGTGTTCGGAACCCGGGCGGTTCGCCGAAAACAGAAAGACATCCGGCGGATGGGTCACCGTGCTCAGCACCGCCGCCAGGGTCTCACCACCGCCGGAGATGCTGAACGTGCCGACAGCCACGTCCCCGAGGGTCAGTTCGCGTGCCGGCCCTTGGGTCTTGTTGCCAATGTCCGTGATGCAGTGCACCCGGGCCCGGGCGTGGCCCTCTGCAACGAAACACAAGTCCTGTGACGTGCCGCGCCATTGCAGGTGCCCGCTGGAGACCGACACCTCATCAGGGCGACGCAACTTGTGAATGACAACCGCATCGCCGGGGCTCTGTGCCGCCAGCCAATGGGCCACAAAAATCTCGGCTGGATAGCCGTCGAAGTCAACCTCAAACGCCAGCGAGTTGCCGTCGTGCGACCACGCGGGGCTGCTAATCCAGCCGTAGGGTGACGGAGCCTGATTACGCCATAACTCGTCCGGCAGAGCGGTGACGGCCTTGTCGGCGACGGTGTAGACATCCACGCGCGAACGACCTTCGTTGGAGATCAACAGATCGTTGGGGGTGGAGATCATGGCGATGCGATTCTCGCCCGGCGAGACCGCAAACGAGCGGATTACCCGCTTTTCATCAACCAGCTTCTCGCTATGCCAGTGAATCAAATCGAGTTTCCACAGTTGGGTGAATTCGACCACACCATGGCCATATTCGAGGCTCTTGTATTCTTTGCGGAGGTCTTTCCATTCGTCGTCGACGGCTTCCTGGCTGACGGTGTAGTACAGCGTCTGCCCGTCCTTCGACAGATCATAGCCCATGATTCCGTCTTCCACGCGGGTGACTGCAAACGGTCGGCCGCCGGTCGTGCCGATGCGCCAGACTTGTTTTTTGCCGTTGTAGGGCGGCTTGTCTTCACCGGCCCGTTTGCGGCTACTGGTGAAGTATATCCATTGGTTATCGGGGCTCCATTGGGGCGAGGCGTCCACTGCCGGATCGAAGGTGAGGCGGCGTACCTGCCGTGTCGCCACCTCGACGATCCACAGGTCCAGGTTGCGTTTTTCGTTGGGCGGTTCCCAGCGAGATTCGGTATAGGCCGCATACTTTCCGTCCGGCGACATGGCACAGTTGGTGATTACCCCGATGGTGAAGTAGTCGTCGGCGGTGATGTCGTGGTCGCGCAGCGGATCACCGGCGAGGGCGTCTGCAATCCCCCCAGCCACCAACCATGTGACAATAACGCACATTACCACGCGCGACCAATTACAACCGTTAATTTCTGATCGAGTCATGTTCGTGTTCCTCCGTAGGGCGGGTTTTACCCGCCTTTGTATCGGGGTGGCCCATCGCTTTAGCGGTGGGGGACACGAATGGTTCATTCGAACACCGTCGGCCCCCATAGCAACCTGAGTGCTTGAATTCGCGTCCCCCACCGCTAAAG
>JAGLWJ010000257.1 GCA_023133475.1 Phycisphaerae bacterium
GCAAGACTACGCTGACGGCGGCGATGACGATGGTGCTGGAGAAGCAGGGACTCTCGAAGTACAAGAGTTACGACGAGATAGCCAAGGCTTCGGAGTCTCAGGGCCGGCGCGACGCGACGAAGATTCTGACCATCGCCACGGCGCACGTGGAGTACGAGTCGGCCAATCGCCACTACGCCCACGTCGATTGCCCCGGGCACGCCGACTACGTCAAGAACATGATCACCGGCGCAGCCCAGATGGACGGTGCGATCCTGGTGGTATCGGCAGCCGATGGGCCTATGCCGCAGACGCGAGAGCACGTCCTGCTGGCAAGGCAGGTCAACGTGCCGGCTCTGGTGGTATTCCTCAATAAGGCGGACCTGGTGGACGACCCGGAACTGATTGAACTGGTTGAGATGGAAGTCCGCGACCTCTTGAGCAAGTACGACTTCCCCGGCGACGACGTTCCTGTGATTATAGGTTCGGCTACCGCCGCCCTGGCCAATCCGGAAGATCCCGAAGCCGCCAAGCCCATCCAGGACCTGATTGAGGCGCTGGACACGGCCATTCCCGAGCCGGTCCGCGAGGTTGATAAGCCCTTCCTTATGCCCGTCGAGGACGTCTTCTCGATTAAGGGCAGAGGCACGGTCGGCACCGGCAGAATCGAGCAGGGCAAAGTCAAGGTCGGCGACAAGGTCGAGATCGTCGGTCTGGGCGAGACGCGCGAGACGACGATTACCGGCGTGGAGATGTTCAACAAGACGCTGCCTGACGGTCAGGCGGGCGACAATGTCGGCTGCCTGCTTCGCGGGGTGGACAAGAACGCGATCGAGCGTGGGCAGGTGTTGGCCAAGCCGGGCTCGATCACGCCGCACACTAAATTCGAGGCGGAGGTGTACGTGCTGACCAAAGAGGAAGGTGGGCGTCACACCCCGTTCTTCAACGGCTACCGCCCGCAGTTTTATTTCCGCACTACCGACGTTACCGGTGCTTTGAACTTGTCGGGTGGTGCGGAGATGTGCGTTCCCGGTGACAACGTGACGCTGGAAGTCGAGCTGGGCAAGCCGATCGCCATGGAGCAGGGTTTGCGTTTTGCGGTTCGTGAAGGCGGCAGGACGGTTGGCTCCGGTGTTGTGGTGAAGGTTATCGAGTAAGTTGTGATCCTGCTGAGAATGGATATCACCGATGGCAAAAGCGGCGAAGCGTGAATATGTTTGGCTTCAGTGCACCGAGACCGGGGATTTGAATTACCGGACGACGGTGAACGTCATGGGGGGCGTCCCGAAGCTGAAATTGAAGAAACACTGCCCCCGATTGCGCAAGCATACGGTGCATAAGATCAAGCGTAAGTGATAGAGATAGGCCTGGCAGCGTGGCAGGTCTGTAGGAGCGTAGCTCAATTGGCAGAGCACCGGTTTCCAAAACCGGCGGTTGGGGGTTCAATTCCCTCCGCTCCTGTGTTGATGGTTTAGATGGCGACCGCTTCGGGAGCAGCAAGAATGGCAGAAAGCTCGGCAGCGCAGAGCAGGACCGGAAACTCGTTTCTTGAAGTATATAAGCGCAGCCAAGGCTTCTATACCCGAGTTGGAACGGCGATCGGGGCTGGGATACTGATTCTTTCCGGCGGCGATTTCCTGCATAGCCAGTTGGCATTCGACTCGAACGCGGTGTGGACCCAGTGGCTTCAGATCGGCATTCCCCTGGTGGTGGTTCTTATTTTCGCGGTGTTGGTCTGGTGGCTGGTGGGGGTCTATCGCAGGACCTGCGACTTCATGATTGCCACCGAAGGCGAGATGAAGAAAGTCAGTTGGTCGAGCCGTAGCGAACTGATCGGCTCGACGAAGGTGGTGATCCTGTTCACGGCGGCCATGGCGATAATTTTGTTTTGCGTGGACGTTATCTTCATGACCTTCTTCAACTCGATCGATGTGCTGCGCGGCGCCTCGCCGATGGAAGTGCTTTTTGGAAGCTAAGGGTTCCAGTTTGATGACCAAAGAATCCTCCACTCCTCTTTGTGCTCCCGGGATGAGTTGGTATGTGCTGCGTGTGGCCTCCAACAAGGAGGACCAGGTGCGCGACACCTTGGAGCGTAAGGTCAGAATCGAAGGTATGGATGAGCGTGTGGGGCGGATTCTGGTTCCGACCCTGAAAGAAAAGCGCATGAAAGCCGGGCGAGTGAAGGTGCATGAGCGCAAGTTGTACCCCGGCTACGTGTTTGTGGAGATGTCCTGCGAGTCGGACGGTTCGGTCAGCGAGCAGGTGTGGTTTCTGGTGAAGGAGACCACCGGGGTCGGCGATTTCATCGCCTCGGACGGCAAGCCCATCAGCATGCCCGAGCACGAGGTGGTGGGGATGCTGGCTGCGTGTGAAGAGGCTGAGGATCAGCCGGCCCTTAGCGGGCTGGACTTCAAGAAGGGCGACCTGGTCAAGATCATCGACGGCACTTTCGAGAGCTACGAGGGCGAGGTTGACACTGTTGATGAGAAGCGTGGTATCGTGACGGTGAACCTGACCATCTTCGGGCGTGCGACTCCGGTCGAAGTTGAATACTGGCAGATGGAAAAGGTCGTGTAGGGATAGCTGCTGTGGCAAAAAAAGGTAAAAAAGAAGTAACGAATGTCATCAAACTTCAGGCTCCTGGTGGGCAGGCGACCCCTGCGCCCCCTATTGGCCCGGCGTTGGGTCAGCATGGGGTTAACATCGGGCAGTTTGTTCAGCAGTTCAACGCCCACACGGGGTCGTTGAACGGCATGCTGGTGACGGTGGTGATTTCGGTATATGCCGATCGGTCATTCACGTTCGAGGTCAAGAGCCCGCCGGCAGCGGTTTTGCTGAAAGATGCCGCCAAGGTGGCGAAAGGCAGCGGGGTGCCGCATAAGGAGAAGGTTGGCACGGTGACTCGCCGGCAGATTAGTGAGATTGCCGAGCGTAAGCTTGCGGACCTGAATTGTCTGGCGCTGGACTCGGCGGAGCGTGTGATTGCAGGGACGGCGAGGTCCATGGGTATCGACGTTGTCGATTGACATCAGAACCGCGACCGTCAGGGAGCGGCCAACCCCTGTGTGAGGCTCATGGGGATTGACGTTGTTGGTTGACATCAGAACCGCGACCGTTAGGGAGCGGCAAAGGCTCATGGGGATTGACGTTGTTGGTTGACAACGGGAAACGGGAGGCATTTTGATGCCCTACAAGAGTGTGAGATATCGTAAGCAGCTTGAGGCCCGCGGTTCTGTCACAGAAGCGTTGCCGCTTGTCGAGGCGGTGGACAAGATCAAGACGTTGGCAGAGGTCACCAGCAACCGGAGCTACAAGAACGGGAAGACGCGCAAGGATTTGGATCAGACGGTGGAGGTTGTGATGCATCTGGGCATCGATCCGCGGCAGGCTGACCAGTTGGTGCGTGGTTCGCTGACACTTCCGCACGGCATCGGCAAGTCGAAGAAGGTGGTGGCCTTTTGCGACGGCGAGTTGGCGGAAGAGGCCAAGGCAGCCGGTGCCGTCGAAGCCGGTGTTGACGAGTTGGTGGACAAAATCAGCAAGGGTTGGATGGACTTCGACGTTGCGGTGGCTCATCCGTCGGTGATGGGCAAGATCGCCAAATTGGGGCGATTGCTGGGCCCGCAGGGCAAGATGCCGTCGCCCAAGGCCGGCACGGTGACGCCCGAGGTGGCCACTGCGGTGAAAGAATACTCTGCCGGGAAGCTCGAGTACCGCAACGACGCTGGCGGGAACATTCATCTCCCCGTCGGCAAGGTGAGCTTCACCACCGAAATTTTGCAAGAGAACATCGAGGTGGCGGTTGGCCATATTCAAAAAGTCAAGCCGGCGGCAGCCAAAGGTGCCTATATGAAGCGGATTTGCCTTTCGGCAACGCGAACACCTTCGGTGACGGTGACGATGGGGTAAGTGCGGCGGAGCGGTAGTGTTTAGCGGCGACCCGTAGGGGAGCAGTCGTTGGCGGTGTGGGCCGGTCTGGAAAGCAAACTCGAGCGTAGAGCGAATTATGAGCAAGCCACTGAAGAGAATGGTAAGTGAAGACCTGCGTCGGAAATACGAGGGTGTGGACAGCGCCTGCGTGGTGGATTTGACGGGGTTAAACGTACAGAAGACCCAGGATGTCCGGCGTGATCTGACCCAAAAGCAGATACGCCTGGAGGTGGTGAAGAACAGCATGGCCCGGTTGGCGTTTTGCGATGGCCCGCTGGAGCCGCTGGCCCGTGCACTGGTCGGCCCCAATGCGTTGGTGACCGGTGGGGACTCGATCATCGAAGTGGCCAGGGCTTTGATGCAGTGGTCCAAGGAGTTCAAGGAGATCACCCTCAAGCAGGCGATAGTGGAGGGTGACGCGGACCTGCTGGAGGTCGAGCAGCTTTCCAAGATGCAGGGTCGCCGGGAGTTGATTGGGGAAGTGGCGATGTTGATTTCCTCGCCGGGTCGGGCCATTGCCGGATGCTTGAGTTCGCCTCAGGCCAAGATCGCCGGTTGCCTCAAGGCGATGGCGGACAAGGAAGAGGAAGAACAAGAACAAGAAAAAGAACAATAGCCTGTGGTTCCAGGTTGGGTCGGGTGTCGGGTGGCCCATGGCTTTAGCGGTGGGGGACGCGAATCGGCGAACCATTCGTGTCCCCCACCGCTAAAGCGATGGGCCACCCAGGCTGGTTGCCTTAAGGCGATAGCGGATAAGGAAGAGTAACAGCAGGTTATTGCGTTGTAGAAGATGAGCGTTTCGATCAGGCTGGTCCATGTTGTTGGATGAAATGGCGTCACGTTGGCGCTGCCTATCTGGTCGGCGATAGCAGAGACGGAGGAATAGTATCTGATGGCAGAAGCACCCGCGAAAGAGTTTTCTTCGGAGATCAGCGAGCTGGCGGATAAGCTGGTGAGTTTGTCGGTGAAGGATGCGCAGTCACTGGTTGATTGTCTCAAAGATATGCACGGTATTGAGCCGGCTGGTGGTGCGGTGATGGCGATGCCCGCTGCTGGTGACGGGACAGCGGAAGAGGCTGAAGAACAGACCTTATTCGACGTAATTTTGGCGGCGATCGGCGACAAGAAGATTCAGGTTATCAAGGCGGTTCGGGCAGCCACCGGGCTGGGGCTCAAAGAGGCCAAGGAACTGGTTGATAGTTTCCCCAAGCCGGTGAAGGAAGGCGTTTCCAAGGAAGAGGCAGAAAAACTTCGCTCCGACCTCGAAGAGGCAGGTGCCGCCGTCGAGATCAAATAGCGTCTGCGTCCTTCGGCTGCAACCAAAGGGGACAAGAGAAGAAATCCGCAGATTGCACAGATTGACAAAGAAATAGACATGCCCAAACCGATCTTTGCTGTTTCTCAGGCGCGTTCTTGCAAATCTGTGTAATCTGTGTAATCTGCGGATAGTGAAAGAGTATTGCCTGACGCAGCCTTGGAACGCAACCAACGCTGTCGTCGGCGCCCCTGCCCCGCGAAGTGGGACCAGGCGCGTGAACGGGAACACGCGACTTTCCAGATTGCTTCGCGTCAAGGCATATCATCCCCACTGGAATTGAAAACGATCTGTGTGGTGCAGGTGCGCAGTTGGTGTGCCTGCACGAGAAGTGACGTGGTGATCCTTTAATTTTTGAAAGGGCATTGCGGATGGTCCATGGAAAGATGGTGCGCAGTTTTGCCAAGCTGGGCGATGTGATGCCGATCCCCAATCTTATCGACATCCAGGTGGATTCCTATGCGGCGTTTCTGCAACAGCACACCGACCCGGATAAACGAGAGAATCGAGGGCTGGCAGCGTTGCTGAGTGAGGTGTTCCCGGTTGAGAGCTATGACGGGAACATGTCGCTGCAGTACATTCATTATGAGTTGGGCAAGGCTCGCTATACCCCGTCGGAGTGTCGCCAGTTGCGGCTTACCTATGGTGTCCCGTTCAAGGTCCGCCTGCGCCTGACCCGCAAGGACACCGATGAGATTCAGGAAGACCTGATCTACATAGGCGAGCTTCCGATCATGATCGGCGGCGGCGAGTTCATCATCAACGGGGCGGAGCGGGTGATCGTGTCGCAGTTGCACCGTTCCCCGGGCGTTGATTTCATAAAGGAGCAGGTGGAGGGCGACCGGGCCTTGCACGGGTGCCGCATCATCCCCGAGCGCGGGAGCTGGATCGAGGTCAACGTCACCAAGCGAGGGTACATGGTGGTTCGCATCGACCAGTCCGGGAAGATACCCGCCACCACCTTCATCCGGGCGTTGGACCCGCGCTACGGCACCGACGAGGAGTTGGTCTGCGAATTCTACAAGACCAAGAAGGTCAGGCCTTCGGCGCTAAAGCCGGAGATGTATGCGGTGACCACCATCGTGGATGAGGAGAGCGGTGATGAGCTGGTTCGTGCGGGTTGCCAGATAGGCGATGCGGTAACCACCATCCAGAACTCCAATCTCAAGGAGATACAGGTCATCCCCAAGGTGACCGACCCGCTGATTCTCAATACGCTGGCAGAGGACCCAGCCGGCTCACATGAGGAGGCGCTGCTGAAGATTTATGCACGTTTGCGCCCAGGGAACCCCCCGCAGGTGGACAAAGCCAAGAAGCTCTTCACCGAGAAGTTCAACGACGCAAACCGCTATCGTCTGGGCCAGGTGGGGCGTTTCCGCCTGAACCGCAAGCTGGGCTGCGGTGATAGTGACGAGAGGATGACGCTGAACGTTGACGACGTGATCGCCTGCGTGAAATACATGGTGCAGTTGCGTTCGGGGGAGGCTGGATGCGAGGTGGACGACATCGACCACCTGGGCAACCGTCGTCTGCGGACCCTGGATGAGCTGGCTGCCGAGGAGCTACGCAAGGGTTTGTTGAAGTTCCGCCGCACCGTGCAGGAGCGGATGAGCATAAAGGACCCGAACCAGATCGGGCGCATTGCCGAGTTGGTCAACAGCAAGTCGATCAGTTCGAGCGTGGAGTTTTTCTTCGGTCGCGGGGAGTTGTCGCAGGTTGTGGACCAGACCAATCCCCTGTCGCAGTTGACCCACGAGCGTCGTTTATCGGCGTTGGGCCCGGGCGGGCTGAACCGCAAGCGGGCGGGTTTCGAGGTTCGCGACGTGCACATCAGCCACTATGGTCGAATTTGCCCCATCGAGACCCCGGAGGGCACCAACATCGGGCTGATCGCCTCGCTGAGCATCTACAGCACGGTGGATGACTACGGGTTTCTGGTGACGCCCTATCGCAAGGTGAAGTCGGACGGCACGATCGATAAGGTTGTTTACCTGCGGGCGGACGAGGAGATGCGGGCGGTATTGGCTCCGCCGGAGTCGATCGATCGGGACGGCAAAAAGATCAAGCGCGGGCCGACGGTGGCGCGGGCCCGCGGGGAACTGTCCCAGGTGGACAGTTCCGAGGTCGATTATGTGGACATCTCCCCGCACCAGACGGTGGGGGTGTCGGCAGCGCTGATCCCGTTCCTGGAGCATGACGATGCCAACCGGGCGCTGATGGGCTCGAACATGCAGAGGCAGGCGGTCCCGTTGCTTCGGGTGGTCCCCCCGGTGGTGGCGACCGGCATGGAGCGTTGCGTGGCTCAGAACAGTGGGATGGTGGTGCGTGCGTCCAAGCCGGGCACGGTGACCCATGTGGATGCCGAGCGAATCGTCATCGACGACACGGACGAATACCTCCTGCGGAAATTTCAAGGGCTTAACGAGCGCACCTGCCTGAACCAGAAACCGATCGTTCGCCTCGGTGATGTCGTGGAAAAAGGCCGTATCATCGCCGACGGCCCCGCCACCCTTGACGGCGAGCTGTCGCTGGGCAAGAACCTGCTGGTGGCTTTTATGACCTACGACGGCTACAACTTCGAGGACGCGATCCTGATAAGCCAGCGGTTGGTCAAACAGGATGTTTTCACCAGCATCCACATCGAGGAATATGAGGTTGAAATCCGCGAGACCAAACTGGGTCGTGAGGAATTCACCAAGGACATTCCCAACGTTGCGGACCGGGCCCTTGGCCGTCTGGACATCAACGGGGTGGTCAGCATCGGCACGAAAGTCGGCCCGGGGGACATCCTGGTCGGCAAGGTCAGCCCGAAGTCCAAGACCGAGTTGAGCCCGGAGGAGAAACTGCTGCACGCCATCTTCGGTCGGGCTGGGGAGGACGTCAAAAACGACTCGCTGGAGATGCCCTCGGGTGAAGAGGGTATCGTGATCGATGCCAAGCGTTTCAGCCGCCGCATGCATCTGAGCGAGGACCAGAAGCAGGAACTCAACGACGCGATCGAAGACATCAAGACGCAGTTCGGGGGCAAGATCGTGCACATTTTCCGCCAGATGTGTGTGGCGATCGAGAAGGTTGTGGGGGAACCCATGATCGACCCCAATACTCGCCAGATCGTGGGTCGCAGCGAACTGGCTGAGGTTATTCTTGAACAGGTCGAGTCGTTGCGGGAACAGGTGCGGGCTCGCGATCTGAAGTGGGTCAAGCCGGCGAGCAAGGTCGCCGAAGCCATGAAGGTGGTGGATCGTTTCTGGGCCAGGATCGACGACCTGGACGAAGAGTGTGAACGACGGGTGGCACATCGACGCCGTGGCGACGAACTTCCCTCGGGCGTGCTGGAGATGGTCAAGGTATATGTAGCCACCAAGCGTCAACTCTCGGTTGGCGACAAGATGGCTGGTCGGCACGGCAACAAGGGGGTGATCGCTCGCATCCTTCCGGAAGAGGACATGCCGTTTTTGGAGGATGGGACTTCGGTTGACATTCTGCTCAACCCGCTGGGTGTGCCGTCGCGTATGAACGTGGGGCAGATTCTGGAGACGCATCTGGGATGGGCTGCCAACATCCTCGGGTTCCAGGCGGTCACGCCGGTGTTCAACGGGGCTTCGGAGAAGGAGATTCACGCGGCGGTCAAAGAGGCCAATGTGCTGGTGTCCGGGCGTTGCACGAATCAACAGGCCATCGCAAACGCCGGGGGCAGCCGCGAGATTTTCTGCGAAATGCCTTACGGTGGGAAGATTACCCTGTACGACGGGCGCACCGGGCTGCCGTTCGACCAGAATGTCGCCGTCGGCTATCTCTACATGATGAAACTGCACCACCTGGTGGACGACAAGATTCACGCGCGGGCGACCGGGCCCTACAGCCTGATCACCCAGCAACCGCTGGGAGGCAAGGCCCGGACCGGCGGGCAGCGCTTCGGCGAGATGGAGGTGTGGGGTCTGGAGGCTTACGGTGCCGCCTACATACTTCAGGAGTTGCTCACGGTCAAGAGCGACGACGTGGAAGGGCGCACCAAGATTTACGAATCGATGGTTAAGGGCGTCAATAGACTCGAAGCCAGCACCCCGGTGTCTTTTGACGTGCTGTGTCATGAAATCCGCGGGCTGGGTATGAACATCCAGATCGAGAAGAAACGGGTGATTTGAAAAGTGGTTGCAGGGCGGGTTTCACCCGCCTTCCGGGCATGGTGCGTCGGGTGGAACCCGCTTGGCATCCGTGAACGGGTGGTGCGAGGATGTTGTGATGACCGATGAGGTGGTCTACGAGGTTGTCGATCAGATCGACGCGAGCGAGTTGCTCTCGTTCTATGAGAGGCAGAAGCACGAGACGACCCATTCAGCGGAAAAGTTGTGTCGGATGGTGGAGCGCACGTTCTGCCTGGTGTCTGCGCGGCAGGGTGGTCGGTTGATCGGCATTGCCCGCGGGGTCACCGACGGGGTCCGCGGGCAGTTGGTGGAGTGCAAGCTCGATCCCGCCTATCAAGGTGCGGGTTGCATCACGCGGATTAACGGTCGCATCGAGCACGATTCGGCGGGGATTGCCCGCCAGATGGCGTTGCGGGTGATTGACGCCCTTTGCGATTACGGAGTCGAGCGGATCGACGTGTTGGCTTATGGGACCGAGGTCGATTTTTGCGAGGAGTTGGGCTTTAAGAAGGCTGCGGGCATCTCCCTGCTGGTGATGGGCACCGAGAAGAGGCAAGAGGGAAACGCGAACAAGGCAACAAGGCAACAAGGCAACGAGGCAACGAGGCAATAAGTATCGCAGGGTGCGTCCTGGACGCACCACTTGGACCTTGGACCTTGGACTTTGGACTTTCACGAATAATCCGGGTTGATGGGTAATTCCTCCAGATCAGAGAGGCTAACCTGATGGCAGATAGTGTTTACGATCGGATCAACGACTACGGAAATGTTACGATTTCGTTGGCGAGCCCGAACGACATCCGGGCATGGTCGTTCGGCGAGGTCAAGAAGCCGGAGACGATCAA
>JAGLWJ010000258.1 GCA_023133475.1 Phycisphaerae bacterium
GAGGAAGGCATCCTGGTAGGCATCTCGGGCGGAGCCGCTCTTTGGGCCGCCATCGAGATAGCAGCCAGACCGGAAAACAAGAACAAGTTAATTGTGGTCATGCTTCCCGACACCGGGGAGCGGTATCTGAGCACATGGCTTTTTGAGAACTACAATGGAAACGACCGAACCACATGATCCCGCCACACCTGGCAACGCTGCACCTGAGGACGGTCAACTTGCCTCGTTGGTGGCAGCGCTCTGCGAAGCCAACGGTGGTTTTGGGCGACCGGCAGGAGGGTGCCCCGGTAGACAACCGTTGCCCTCGCGCGACGTTGTGATCGACATCATTGAGGCGCTCCGGACGGTGCTCTTCCCCGGCTACTTTGGCACTTCGGACCTCACGGCGGAGAACACGGCTTTTCACCTGGGCAGCACGCTTGACCGAATCCGGCGCAGCCTGCAAGAGCAGATCAGACGCGGCTTGTGCTTCGCCTGTGATAACCTGAGCGCGGATACCAGTGCCGACTGTAACGCCCGCGCCGAATCGATCACCCGCCGGTTCCTGGCCGGGCTTCCGGCCACGCGCCGAATCCTGGCCACGGACGTGCAGGCGGCATACGAAGGTGACCCGGCGGCCACTTGCCCTGATGAGGCGATCTTCTGCTATCCCGGCGTGCTGGCGATCACCAATTATCGGCTGGCCCATGAGCTACAGACGCTTAACGTTCCGCTCATTCCTCGGATCATCACCGAGCACGCTCACAGCATCACCGGCATCGACATTCACCCCGGTGCCGCCATCGGTGAGAGCTTCTTCATCGACCACGGCACCGGCGTGGTCATCGGCGAAACGTGTGTGATCGGCAAACGGGTGCGGCTCTATCAAGGTGTCACACTTGGTGCCAAGAGCTTTCCGTTGGACAAGGATGGCAATCCGATCAAAGGCATCAAGCGACATCCTGATGTCGAAGACGACGTCATCATCTACTCAGAGGCCACCATCCTCGGGCCGGTGGTCATAGGCCGCGGCTCGGTCATTGGTGGAAACGTGTGGGTGGTCCGTAGCGTGCCGCCGGGCAGCCGGATCACCCAGGGCCAAACGCGAGAGAATCGCTACGAGAGCGGGGCGGGTATATAATGCCGTTTTTGATGAAAGTATCTGACCAAAAACGGCACTGGAACATGGAGGACTGGTAATGCCCGTGCATATCAATACGGCGGCGTTTATGCTGGCTACCTTGGTATTCTCTGTTCGAGCAGACAGTCAACGGCACCAGCATGGTGTCGAAGGATCGGGGTGCTTGGCATGCCATAAGGGCATCGAACCGATTCGCGAACCCGACAGCGAAATGATGCAACAAATTATAGCTATGGGGCGAGCGCTCGACGACCCAGCCGGTTGTGTCGTTTGCCATGGCGGCGATGCGACAGCTACTGGCAAAGAGGATGCACACAGAGGGAAAGACTTCTACGCCGATCCTGGCAGCCCATGGATCAATCAACTCACTTGTGGCCCATGTCACCCTGAGCATACCGGCGCGCAGTGGAACAGCCTGATGATGACCGAGGCGGGCAAGATTCAGGGGACCGCCTGGGCATTCGGTTCGCTGGAGGGGTATGAGCACAAGTGGGGCAACTACGACGCCAACAATCCCGAAAGTGCGGATGAACGTCTGGGCACGGATTCGTATCTCGCTTACATGAAGCGTCTCGAGGCGCTGGAGCCGGGAGCGTTCCCGGATGCCCACAGCACCATGCCTGAAGCGCCGACCGATTTGGCGACCTTGGCAGAGCATCCGGAACAGGCCGCCTTCACCTACCAGCGCACCGAGTGCCAGCGCTGTCATCTGGCGGTCAAAGGCCGGCAGAAACGCGGAGACTACCGAGGCATGGGTTGCTCAGCCTGTCACATTCCATACGGCAACGAGGGTTTCTACGAGGGCGGCGACAAAACCATCCCCAAAGACAAGCCAGGGCACTTGTTGGTCCATTCGATCCAGGCAACGCGCGAAGCCAAGGTCACCGTTCACAGCCAGACCTACAGCGGAATTCCCGTGGAGACCTGCACTACCTGCCACGATCGTGGCAAGCGCATCGGCGTCTCCTTCCAGGGGCTGATGGAAAGTGCGTATACGTCGCCCTACACCGAGGGCGGCGGCGGCCAGCTTGCCCTGCATACCAAACACTACATCGCCATGCAGGAGGATGTCCACTACCAGAAGGGCATGATGTGCCAGGATTGCCACACCTCTTTCGACGTTCACGGCGACGGCTTCCTGAGGGGCACGACTCTGGCCCAGGTCGAAATCGAGTGCTCTGACTGCCACGGCACGCCGGACGCCTACCCCTGGGAATTGCCTTTGGGTTTCATGGATGAATTCGAATCACCTCCCATGACCGGCGAACCGCGCGGAGTTGCCCAAGATGTTCCCTCGCCAACGGAACACGGTACGGAGTACGCATCGAATGACGGCTATCTGATCTCTGCGCGCGGAAACCCGTTCCCCGAAGTAGTTCGCAAAGGCAACCTCGTTCTTGTCCACACCGCGGGTGGGAAGGACCTGGAACTCAAACCGCTGAAGCTGCTCGAGTCGGAGAAGCAGTTGTCCGTGGAGCCCCGGGTGGCCATGTGCCAAGTGAGGCTTCATCTCCAGACCATGGAATGCTATGCGTGCCACGCAACCTGGGCGCCGCAGTGCTATGGCTGCCACGTCAAGGTGGATTACTCCGAAGGTGCCGGAAGTTTCGACTGGGTGGCTGCCGGTCACAAACACACGGAAGCAAACCACGCCGCCGATGTCGGCGAGTCAGGCTATGACACCTTCGTACCGGGTGAAGTCAAGGAGCAGCGGTCCTATCTCCGTTGGGAAGACCCGCCCTTGGCCGTCAATGGCGAGAGAAGAGTGACGCCGGTGATTCCCGGCTGCCAGGTGTCTGTCACGGTGGTCGGCCCCGACGGCGAGACCATCGTGAAGAACCACATCTTTCGCACCACGCCGGGAACGGAGGGCTCGGGCGATCAGGGCCAACTGGGCATCGACATGAGCCCGGCTCAGCCGCACACCAACGGCCGGTCCCGATCCTGCGAGTCCTGCCACTTGTCGGACAAGGCGTTGGGCCACGGAATCGGTGGAGGCCGGCTCAACCGTCCCTCGGACAAGCCGGTCGTCGTCGATCTCATGACGGCTGACGGCCAAGTGCTGCCAGAAAGCGCACGCACGCAGATCGAACCAGTGCCGGGGCTGGAAGCGGATTGGTCGCGCTTCGTCACCGAGGACGGCAAGCAACTGCAAACTGTCGGCCACCATTTCAGCGGCTCGCGCCCGCTGAACGACAAAGAGCGTGCCAACACGGGCCGGCAAAGCCTGTGCTTGGCCTGCCACCAGGAGATTCCGACCGAGTCTCTGGCGGTGAGCCTGCTGCACCACATAGCCAGGCACGCCGACGCGCTGCCCAAGACCGGCGAACAACATGCGGGGCTGATACACAAAACCCTGCTGTTCTCCGCATGGGGGCAGGCTGGCGGTGCCGTCGCTACGATGCTGGCCGCTCTCGGTGCCCTTGGGTGGCTCACCCTCCGTTGGCAACGCAAGAAAGCCGCGGGCAGTGCACAAGCCCCGACCGATCCCGGACGTCCGGGCCACAGGGATGAAGACGATGCGTAGCCTTCGTTTCCGAGCCCAGGGTGGGCAAAGCGAACCCTGGGTACGCCGGGCATCGTCATTTGAGCCCCCAACGGGGGCGATTTCCCGTAATGGGGTATTCAGTTGAGTCCAGTAGAGACTATTGCTTGCGTACTGTAGCCCACGCCGTGTTTCGGCGGGTCGCGCTAGGCCCGGCATTTATGCCGGGTGAGAAGGCCGGACGAAGAATTCCCCCCCCCAGTTCCGCCCCGCCGCCGAAGGCGGCGGGGCGGAACTGGGGGGGGGCAAAGGCAACCGCTCCAATACCCGGCATAAATGCCGGGCCTAGCGCAAGCCTGCCGCCACGAAACTCTCTCGCCGAAAACGGCACTGGAGGCAACTGAATACCCCATTTCCCGTATTTACCGGCGTGGGGGGCCTTCGCAAATTGCGCCGAAGCAATTATAATACTTGGTTTCCGGTGTTTTTGGCGTGCGGCAAGACCATGCATGACAGCAACCTGATACGTAATTTCAGCATTATCGCTCATATCGACCACGGTAAGAGCACCTTGGCTGACCGGCTCCTCGAGTACACCGGCGCGGTGACCAAGCGCGAACTGAAAGCTCAAATGCTCGACGATATGGACCTCGAACGGGAGATGGGCATCACCATCAAAGCCAACCGCGCCAGTATTTCCTACAAATACCATGACCAGGTCTACACCCTCAATCTGATCGACACCCCCGGCCATGTCGATTTCCATTACGAGGTTTCGCGTGCGATGGCAGCCTGTGAGGGCGTGCTGCTGCTGGTGGACGCCTCCCAGGGCGTGCAGGCCCAGACTGTAGCCAACGCTTACCTCGCGGTGGAAGCCGGAATCGAGATCATTCCGGTGATCAACAAGATCGATCTGCCCGCCGCCTCGCCGGAAGATACAGCTCTTGAGCTCGAGCAGGTTCTAGGGTTGCCCGCCGAGGAGGCGGTCTTCACCTCCGCCAAGACCGGCGAGGGGATCAAAGAGCTGCTTGACGCGGTGATCGAGCGTATCCCGGCTCCACAAGGCGATCCTGACGCCCCGTTGCGGGCATTGATTTACGATGCCAAGTCCGACCCTCATCGCGGTGTCATCTGCCACGTGCGGGTGGTTGACGGGGTTGTGAAACGCGGCGACAAGATCGACCTGATGGGCGTGGGCAGCACCTACATCGTCACCGAGGTGGGGCAATGCATGCCTAAGCCCAAGGCGCTCGAGGTCCTGCGGGCCGGCGAGGTCGGGTACATCCTGGCGGGCATCAAGACTATCGTCGACGTCAACATCGGCGACACGATCACGCTGAGTTCGCGGCGAGCCGGCGAGCTGCTGCCGGGCTACCAACCACCCCAGCAGATGGTCTTCTGCGATTTCTACCCAGGCCCGGGGACCGAAACCGCCGAACTGCGTGAGGCCATGGAAAAGCTCTGGCTTAACGACTGCTCGTTCACCTTCGAGACCGCTTCCTCGGACGCCCTGGGGATCGGGTTTCGGTGCGGGTTCCTCGGGTTGTTGCACATGAAGATCATTCAGGAGCGGCTCGAACGCGAGAGCGACGTAAACGTGGTGCAGACCGCCCCCACCGTGACGTTCGAGGTGGCTTTACGTGACGGCACGGTCATGCGCATCGAGTCGCCCAGCGAGCTGCCGGACATGTCCCACGTCGAGCACATCGGCGAACCCATGATCGATACGCAAGTGATTATGCCGGCTGACTGTATCGGCAGCATCATGCAACTGTGCCTCGACCGCCGCGGCGTGCACAAGAAGACCGAATACTTGTCGCCCACCCGCGTGATGTTAACTTACCAGTTCCCCCTCAGCGAGATCATTTACGACTTCTACGACAAGCTCAAGAGCATGACTCGCGGCTACGGCACCATGGATTACGAACTCACCGGCTACAAGACTGGAGACCTGGTCAAGCTGGATATTCTGGTCAACGGCATCGCGGTGGATGCCTTGTCGGTGATCGTGCACCGCAACAAGGCGATTCATCGAGGCCGTCGCCTGCTTATCCGCCTCAAGAAGGAGATTGCCCGTCACCAGTTTGAGATTCCGCTTCAGGCAGCCATCGGGACCAAGGTGATCGCCCGCGAGACCATCCGGGCCTACCGCAAGGACGTCACCGCCAAATGTTACGGGGGCGACATCACTCGCAAACGCAAGCTGCTCGAGAAGCAAAAAGAGGGCAAACGGCGGATGAAACAGGTCGGCAGCGTAAGCATCCCCCAGTCCGCCTTCATGTCCATCCTGGACCCCGGCGATTAACCCGAATTCAATCAGTACCGCGACCGTAAGGGAGCGGCCAGACCTGCAGGGACTGTCGAAAAACTCGTAGCGCAGGCTTCCAGCCTGCATAGTAGCCGATAGGCTGCGTTTGTATTGGTCACTGCGCAGGCTGGAAGGGGTGTGGCCATGCTCTGTGGTGC
>JAGLWJ010000259.1 GCA_023133475.1 Phycisphaerae bacterium
TGGAGTGGTTGCCTTTGCCCCCCCGTTCCGCCCCGCCGCCTTCGGCGGCGGGGCGGAACGGGGGGGATTCTTCGTTCGGCCGTCTCACCCGGCATAAATGCCGGGCCTAGCGCAGATTATGCATTATGATGGACTGATAGCTGACGGCTGATAGCTGATAGCTTCTTCCAAGACGGACGACGAAACTATTAACGCTGAGACGGGCATATCCTCCGGTATTGGGCGCGAGCCCGGCGGATCCTCTGAGTTGCTCTCGGCGGTTGGCATCGATGAGCTTCAGCGGATGCAGGACACCTTCGCCGCTATTGGGCAGGTGACGCTCTATATCTGTGATGCAAAGGGAAACCCGTTAACAAAACCGTCTTGCGCAACTGAGTTCTGCCGTTTGCTTACCACTTCTCGGACCGGGTTGACTGCCTGTTGTGCCGGCGCCAGGCGGGCGGCTCTAAAACCCGGCGAAGAGATCACCGAGATTTGCCACGCTGGTGTTACCCAATACGTCACCCCGGTGCGGGTTGACAGTCGACACCTGGCTACCATCGTGCTGGGGCACCGCTTGACCGAAACCGGCGATTGGGACGAAGTGAGGGAAATCAGCCGCCGGCATGGTATCGAGGAAGCCGCCCTGCGGCGTGCAGCCCAAGAGCTGGGACCCGCCGACCAACGCCGCCGCCAGGACATCAAGCGGTTCTTGCGGCTGATGGCGGAGCGGCTGGCAACAATCTGCCGCCAGCACAACCACATGACCCAGCGAGTGCGCGAGCTCGAAGCCGTCCACGATCTGACCGCCATGTTCGCCGGGACCGGCGACCTCAAGGAAACGCTCACCAGCACCGCCAAACGCATCTGCCACGTTATGGAAGTCAAAGCCTGTAGCATCCGCCTGCTTGACGAGGAGACCGGCGAGTTGCGGATCGAGGCAGGCTACAACCTTTCCCAGGCCTACCTGAACAAAGGCTCGGTGATGTTCGACGAGAACCCCATCGACGCCGCCGCCTTCTCCGGCCGGACGGTGTACATTCGCAATGTCCCCAGCCATCCGGGGACTCGCTACCCCCGGCAAGCTCGTGCGGAAGGTCTGGTCAGTGCATTGTGCATCCCCATTGCCTACTCGGGGACCGTGATCGGGGTCATCCGCGTATACACCGGGCACGAATGCGAGTTCAGCGGGTTTCAGTGTGCGTTGTTGCGGTCCATCGGATCGCAGATCGCCGCTGCCATCATGATCTACCGCTTGCACCAGGACCAGCTTCGCGCCGAGCGTCACCAACTGCACCTCCGCAACGCCGCCGCCATCCAGCGGCGAATGATTCCCGGCAATCAACGCACGCATGGGAACATCACCTTTGGGTGTGTGTATCATCCGGCATTGAACGTCGGCGGGGATTTCTTTGATTTCATCGAATTGTCCGGCGGCAATCTCGGTTTTTGCATTGCGGACGTGGTTGGCAAAGGCATTTCCGCGGCTCTTATGATGGCTTCGGTGCGTGCGGCTTTGCGGGCACACGCACACAGCATTTACAACATTGATGAGATTGTGGCTTTGGTCAATGCACACCTCTGCCGCGACACTTTGTCCAGCGAGTTCGCCACCTTGTTTTACGGGGTCTTCTCCGCCGACGGCAAGCGGTTCACCTACTGCAACGCCGGGCATGAGCCCGGTTTGTTGTTTCGCGGCGAGCGGCTCATGGAACTGTCCACCGGAGGGCCGGTGATCGGCGTATCCATGGGCATGGCATTTTCGCGAGGGCTGATCGATTTGCGGGCAGGTGATATTCTGGTCGGCTACACCGACGGCGTCACCGAGGCGCTGGATTTTGACGACCGCGCTTTCGGTCGTGAGCGTCTGATCGAATCCGTACGCGCAAACACCCACCTCGATGCCCCCACCCTGGCAAAGCAGCTCCTCTGGGACTTGCGCCGTTTCGTCGGGCTAGCTTCGCAGACCGACGACATCACCATCGTAGTCACCAAAGTCGGGTGACGGGCGAAGAATGGAGAATGGAGAATGGAGAATGGAGAAGTGCGATGGTCGCAACCGCGCCGGTGTGTTTAGTATGACAGCGCTACTTTGATCCCGAACCCCGCAACCCGAGGTCGAAAAGGCGGTTCGCCGAAAACGGCACTGGAGGCAACTGAATACCCCTTTAGCGGCAATAGGTTCCTATCAGCTCGCCCTGCTCAATGACGTGCCCGCGTAGCGCTTGGCAGAGTTGCTCGCGGGTCAGGCTATGGAACAGCTCGAGGGCGATATCCAATGCAAACAGCTTGAAATGATAATGGTGCACGCCGTGCGCTCGAGGCGGTGCCGGCCCGCCATAGCCAAGCTGCCCCCACGAGTTGCAACCCTGAAACACACCGGCGGGTGCGGGCGGTGTTGCACCCGGTGGGACGGCTTCGGGCAAGCCCACGGCTTGGGGTGGGATTTTGTAGATGACCCAATGCACCCAGGGCTCGCGCCCGGGGGCGTCGGGGTCCTCCATGATTAACACCAACTCCTGGGCGGTGGGGGGCACCTGCGACCATGCCAACGCGGGTGATACGTTACGCCCATCGGCGGTGAACCTGCACGGAATGGCATCGCCGGGGCCAAATGCCGGGCTTTCCAGCTTCACGGGCATCGGCAGACCTCTACTGCGGGCGAGCGATGTGGATGTTGGTCTTGTGCTCCAGTCCAGCGACAAGTATCTCGACCGCCGCTTCGGTCGAGAGTGACCCGGTGTTCACAACCACGTCATAATGTTCGGGCAGGGCGGGGTCCAGGCGGAAATGGCTGCGGACGAACTCGTCACGGTCCGCGTCCTGCTTGCGAACCATGTCGGCAGCCTCCTCCAGAGAACAGCCGACCTGTTGAGCACGCCGCTCGCAACGCACCTTCTGTTCCGCAATCACCCGAACCCCCAGACCGCGTTCGGCAGGCAGCATGAAACCAGCCCCCCGCCCCACAAAGATCGCGTGCCCGGCATGTGCGACGGCGTTGATCGAACCGACCAGCTTGCGGAAATAGTCCGCCCCGGGCGTGTGCCCTTCGAATCCCAGGCTCTTGAGAATGCTCTCGAAATAGCCCTCGGAGTGCTCGTCAGCCAATTCATAGATTTTCTTTTGAATGCCGTCGTCATTGGCCATGTAGTTTAGAATCTCGCGGTCGTAGACCTCCCAGCCGATCCGCTTGCCAAGTGCGCGTGCCAGGGTCAGACCGCCACCACCAGCCTGACGAGAGATGGTAACAAACTCAAACACCTGCGGGACCTGCGGGGCATCCTCAGCTTGTTGTTGACCGCAAGCCAGCTCCCAATTGCGCATCTGCCGCTCGATCAGCCGCGCCATAGATAGTTCCTTGCTCGGGTTTGACTTACGCACTTTAGTTCTCCTGGAAATGGTATTGCAACATACTCCAGTGTAGCTCCGAGACCGCCGGGTTGTAAAGGGATGTACAGGTTGTGGGGGCGAATTGAGAATTGAGAATTGAGAATGTGGGCACTCACAACGGCGCCTGGAGAGTGCACATCCTGCCAAAATGTGGTGCACTCCCTTCTTCTCTGCG
>JAGLWJ010000026.1 GCA_023133475.1 Phycisphaerae bacterium
TAAACGCTACGGACTTGTCACCGCTAAACGCTACGGACTTGTCGCCGCTAAGCACGCCGGCGCGGTTGCGATCACCGCGCTTCTCCATTCTCCATTCTCCATTCGTGCCCCCCGCCGTTCTCGTCTCCTCCTTATGTGCTTGCTCTCTGCGTCTCTGCGTCTCTGCGTTCATAAATTATTCAGGCTAACTATTCTTCGGGCAAGAGTTCCAGACGCAAGTAAACCTTGCGTCCCTGATACACAAAGTAAGCTCCCGGGTATGGTGGGAATGTGCGTGCGCGGATAATGTCGATGAGTTCCCCGACGGTATACGTTTGCCGAAGGTCGATGGCATCGATTCGTTCCACGTCTTGGGTGCGATGGTGCGTTCCCTCACATGCAACTTGCGGGCTTCGCGGCACTCTGCCGGAGCGAATCATAAGCCAGGTCTCTTTGAAAAGCTCGACGCAGGCATGTTCCAGCTTACGGTATAGCGACTCGCCCGTATCGACCGGTTCAATCGGCACTTGTCGCTGTGCGATGATGTCCCCGGTGTCGATGCCCTCATCCATGTAGTGTAGGGTAACACCGGCGGGGGTGCGATCGACGATGCTCCAGACGTTGGGATATTGGCCTCTGTTGTAGGGCAGGTATGCGGGGTGCAGGTTGACCACGCCGGCGGGGAACAGGCGGATGAACTCGCCGCCCAGAATGTAATCGAACAGAACCGACAGAGCGATGTCAGCCTTCAACGCCTTGATCGCCTCGAGTATCTCAGGCTCGCCCAGACGTGCACCGTCGAATACTTCGGCAGGGCGCACCCGGGTGGAGCTAATGATCTCGTCTACGTATTTGCGTTTACCCGGAGGATGGATGACCAGGCCCACGATTTGCTCGCCCTGCTCCCGAAGCCAGTGCGCCACCTGCCAAGCAACCCAATTATTACCAAGGAAAACGATACGCATGGTTAAGCACCCACTATGCCGCGTCTAGCAGATGTAGGGCGGGTTCCACCCGCCGCGCAATGCGACAAAGGCGGGTAAAACCCGCCCTACAACCGGACTACCGAGGCATGCGACGACCTCCTCATTTTTCATTTTCCATTTTCCATTTTCCATTTTTCTTCACGTCACACACGACGGTTCGCAGAGGAACTCGCTCACCCGCCGCGCCCCCAGCCCGTCCACCAGGTCCCCGCCGCGCCGGCCCATCCGCTTGCGCATGTTAAGGTCATCGAGCAGTTCCGCCATTGTGTCGGCCAATTGTTCAACTGTAACCTGGTTATGCCATCCCAAGTCGAGTGCGGCACCGGTTTTGGCCATCCCCGCTGCGATGGCCTGTTGGTTATCAGCCAGCACCATAACTACAAAGGGGAGCTTCATAAACGCCAACTCCCCGCAAGCACCCCCTCCTCCGGACACCGCCACGTCAGCCCACACCATCAAACCGGGCATATCGGTGACGTCCGTCAGGAGCAGCAGCCGATCCTGCGAGGCGGGCAGTGCCGCACGGAGGGTCTCGAGATGCGGATTGGCGGGGCCTACCACGAGCTTGGCGGTCAGGCCCGGCACGTCGATCTGCCGCAAAGCCTGGAGCACCTTGAGCGTAACATTATGGGGATCGCTGCCGCCCATGGTTACCAGAACCTTGCATGCCTTCCCCGAAAACACACGCCTCCACTCCACCCACCTCAAAAACTCACGCCGCAACAGGGCGTAGCGGGTCCCCAGCAGAAGCCGGGTATACGGTTCTCTGCTCGTGTACAAGATGTCGCAGGCATGGATGTTCTGGTTCAACAGGGCATCTGCCCAGTAGTGTTTGGCGTGACGGTTGTCGTCGATGAGTAAGATGCGGAGCCCCAGGTCTTTAACCGCCCGCTGGTATTCGGCACCAAAGCGATACCCGTCCACCACAGCCCAGGTCGCCCCCACCTGTCGCGCCAGACCTGCGGTTTTGATCGCATCTTCTACGCTTCCCGGATCGGCAGCCAGATGTGTGATTCCCATCCCCTCCGATCTCAACCGGGCTTCCAGAACGGGTGATCGGGCCGCCATGGCAAAAGTTGCCCGTCCCCCGCGGTCCCGCCAGGCCTGAGCAAGCGCCAAGCAACGCATTACATGTCCCGTGCCGATCTCGGATCCGGCGTCAGCCCGAATGAGAAGACTACCAACCATGCCATCTGCCTGCTGCTGTTCGAGGTGGCGATGGGGAGCTTGCCTTTACGCACCCAACTCGCCGTGCTCTCACGCCTATTATCGGACATCTTGCTCAACCAGATGGAAAATTGAAAATGGAAAATTGAAAATTGAAAATGGGGGGAGGGGAGACGTGATGAATTGAGAATTGAGAATGTGAACGCTCGCAACGGCGCCGGGGTATTTAGCGGCGACAATCCGCAACGTTTAGCGGCGACCCGAAGGGGAGCGTGTAGAAGGGGAGCGCGAAAAATGGAACGTGAAAAACGGAGAAAACGGCGTAATCACACTGGTAAGGCGGGTTTCACCCACCGTTGTGGCATTACGTAGCGGGTAGAACCCGCTCTACATCCATTCTCCATGATAGGACTTGTCGCCTGCGATCTGGACTCGGATGATTCCCATTCTCCATTCCTCATTTTCCATTTTCCATTTTTAATTTTCCATTTCACCGCTATCCATTCCGATGACTTGAGGTGTGGCTTCGCTTTGCCGCCAAAGTGCTCGGTTCGGAAGAATTTATGTCAACTGCCTCGACCGACAAATCTGACACGACCAGGCTTCGCAGGATTGATCCGGCAAAGCTGCGTGTTGGTGGCGTCCTTCCGGGCACCATCCGTGCCCTCAGCGGCCGGGTGCTGATACGCCCCGGGCGCACGCTCAACGCCGACGATCTGACCCTTATTGAGGACCACCTCAAACGCGGCATCTATGGCGATTCGGAATGGGCGGAGGAATACCTGGCTGACATGGCAAAGGCGGTGCAACCCGAAAAGACACCACCCACCCCAGACCAGCAAACCCCTGCACAGGCCGACAGCGAAATTGTGCCGCTGCCGGTGGAACATCTGCAAGTAGGCCGACGGCTCTCATATGCCCTGTACAACCGCAACGGGGCTTTGCTGATACCAGCCGGAGTCGAGATAAACAAACAGTTCCTGGACAAGCTCAACTTGCAGGGCGTCTTCGAGGTCCACGCCGACAAAGGCAAACTGCGGAAAGAACGACAAACCCAAGCAACCTCCACGGAATGGCGCATTGCAAAGCACATGGAGCGACTGTTGGGCGAGCTGGGGTATCAGGAGTTTAAGCCCAGGCCCCGCCGGACCTCACGCCCACGATTGGAGCTTGTCGGGTTGCAAACCGAAATCGAGCATGGGCGGGCACATTATGCTAAAGCCGTCCAGCGGGTGGCGGAAATCAGTGCGGACCTGGTTCGTGGCAAGCCGGCCTCCATCTCGGCGGCTACAGAGGTGGTATCCGAATTCATGCGCATGGTTCGACTGGACAGCAGCCTGCTGCCAGCCATCATAAAACTGACCGAAATTCCCGGGGAGTACCTCTTTCACCACGCGATGAATGTGGCTCTGCTGGCGATGACGGTGGCTGACGGGTTCTCTCTCTCCCGCGTAAACCTTCTACAGATTGGGCTTGGGGCGCTGCTCCAGGACGTAGGCATGATGCAAGTGCCGCAAGAGCTGCGCCTCGCACCACGCTCCCTGACACCGGAAGAGTACATCGAAATCCGCCGCCATCCGCTCTATACCCTCGACTTCGTGAACAAGATGGAAGGGCTGAGCAACATCAGCAAGGTTATTGTCTATCAGTCACACGAGCGGGCCGACCGCTCGGGATACCCCTCCAAATGCCAATATGACAAGATTCATCCCTTCGCACGGTTGGTGGGAACGGTGGACGTGTATGCGGCGATGATCTCAAACCGACCCTACCGCAACGCCCGCCCCCCTTACGAAACGATGGAATTTTTGCTACGCGAAACCAAGTCCGGGCGGTTTGATCCCCAGACCATGCGTATGCTGATCGACAGCCTCTCCCTCTTCCCCATCGGAAGCCTGGTCAAGCTGTCAGACGGGAACATCGCCAAGGTGCTTCGCGCTAATCCGGGGATGCACACCAGACCCGTGGTGATTCCACTCAGCCTGGACGGATCGGAATCCCGCGTGGAAATCGATCTCAGCCGCATCGACAATCTTCGGATCGTGCAAGCGTTGAACCCCAAGTGAGTTGTAGGGCGGGTTCCACCCGCCGCACTATGCCACAACGGCGGGTAGAACCCGCCCTACTAAACGCTACGGATTGTCGCCACTGACCCACATTTTTCATGAACGCAGAGACGCAGAGAGCGCAGAGAGGGAGGAAGTGCACCCAACGACAATGTGTCCCATCCCCACATTTTCCATTTTCCATTTAGATGCGATTGCCCTGCCACCCATGGCGCGAGATGGGATCACGTCTTGCCGTGTGCCCGGATAGTGGGTATCATCACTAAGGGGGCAAGTCTCACGCGAGACCAGCCCGAACCCGAGCATACAGGAGTTTGTCACCATGTGCGAAGACCCCACTGTCCTGTTCAAGGACCTTTCAGCCCGGATCAATGCAATCCGGGACTCTCTTTGACATCGAAGGCAAATCGGCGGAACTGGATGCGCTGAAGCGCGAGATGGCAGCCCCAAAATTCTGGGACGACACCGATCGTGTGCAACAGATCACCGGGCGGCTTAAAAAGGTCAAAGCCCTGGTCGACCCGGTGCGGCAGCTTGGCGTGCGGATCGGCGATGCTCAGGCCATGATCGAACTGCTCGAAGAAGAGGAGGATGCCGAGACCCGCCAGGAACTGGAAACCGAATTGACCACCCTGCAAGCGGAGGTCAACCGGATCGAGTTGCTCACCCTCCTCTCGGGGCCCAACGACGGGCGCGACTGCTACTTCAACATCCAAGCCGGCACCGGCGGAGCCGACGCCCAGGACTGGGCGGAGATGCTCATGCGCATGTACCTGCGATACTTCGAGCGAAGCGGCTATGGAGTCGAGCAACTCTCCAAAAAAGACGGCGAAGAAGCCGGCATCCAGTCCACCAGCCTGTTGGTCAAGGGAAGTTATGCCTACGGGTACTTATCCTGCGAGACGGGGGTTCACCGCCTGGTGCGTATCTCGCCGTTCAACGCACAGAGCAAACGCCAGACCAGTTTCGCATCGGTGGACGTGCAGCCGGTGATCGACGACATCCAGATAGAGGTCGACTGGGACGCGGACGTGCGTGAGGACACCTACCGTGCCAGCGGGGCGGGAGGGCAGCACGTCAACAAGACCTCCTCTGCCGTGCGTCTGACGCACCTGCTCACCGGGATCGTGGTGCAGTGCCAGAACGAACGCTCGCAGCACAAGAACCGTGCCCGAGCCCGCAAGATGCTGATGGCCAAGCTTTATCTCATGGAGGAGGCTAAGCGAGATGCCGAACTGGCAAAGAGCTATGGCGATAAAGGCCAGATTGGATGGGGCAACGCTATTCGCAATTACTTCCTTTATCCCGAGCAGCGGGTCAAGGACGGGCGAACCGGGCACGTCACCTCCAACACTGACGGGGTGCTGGACGGCGACATCCAGAACTTCATCAACGCCGAACTTCAGCGGCGGGCTGCCGAACGCCATTAGATGTAGGGCGGGTTCCACCCGCCGAACCGAGGCTGTTAGGGGCTCTCAGAAGAGGATGTCGGCAGTCCGCATAATGAGGGTTGACTGTGCACATGGAATGTCATGGACGCCCAGAAACTCTCCCAATCTGCCTGAGGTGAATCTCCGCTCCTCTTCTGTTCGCCCTTGCTCAGCCTGATGGAGTGAGCCCGAAAGAACCACAGGCCTGGGCAACTCAGCGTCAGGGTGGCTTCCCCAACCGCGTTGGTGAAGACATTCTCGACATAATCATGCGACTCCGACTTACGGTGTTTGTGGATGGTCATGTGTTCATGGCCGCTGGAGACACGCAGATTCGCGGCAGGTTTTCCCTCATATAGCACGCGAACCGTCACTCGGTCGCCGACACCCCACCGGCAGGGGTTGGACAGTGGAATGATCTCCAGTATATGCCCTGCCGGAGTCTCGTAATCCCTTGTCGGGTGGTTGCCGACTTCGATGAATGTTTTGACCAGTTTGGTGTAGTGCATCCGCCCTGGCTTTTTGCTGTCGCCGGCTTTCTTTCGCACAGCCAGCGCCTCCTTGGCGTGCTCATCGGCGAGATACTGCTCAAAATAGCCGCCCTCAAACTCGATGAAGCGGGGATGCAGAGCTGCGGCAATGACGTGCACGCCCGGATTATCCAGGTGAACTTTAGCGACGAGTTCGACCCCCTCCAGGTGATAGTTGCGAATCGCCCTTCTTTCTTGGCCAAGCTGATCCACCCATTCGGCGACTCGGCCTGGACTGGTCTTGTACTCGCTGATCGGAAAGTGCTCCGTCGTGGCGAGGGCCAGGCGAACGGTTGTGTGCTGTTTCGTCGAATACTCCGGCGAAAGCAGCCAAGTGTTATGCGCCCGGGCTGGAACTGCTCCCACGAACACCAACCACCACGCGGTTACGGCCCAAGCAACTTGACAAGAAAATGATCTTTGCATGAAACCTCTACCTCGGCCTGATCCGACTTCGGAGTTCTTGAACGAGCCGTCCTCCTGGAAGGGAGGCCCACCCAACAGATTGTACTCATTTAGCCCCCGTTGGCCCAGCGATTCCGCAAGTCCAGCCATAAGGCCCGCGAGAAGCGGGGTTTACTGAACATTTACGCTGCCTTGACCCCCTCCGTTCCACCCCGCCGCCTTCTCGCCACCCCCAAGTGCGCTTCCGCCGGATGAACCATTCATACTAAGTGGTAAGTAGGGTGGGTGGAGCTTCGCGGAGCGAAGCGAAACCCACCGCACCGGCGGAGAAGAGGCAAGAGGAACTTGGAACTGAATGCCGGGTTTGCCTCAACACTACCCGATTTTTACACGATATATGCGCGGCGGCAACGCTTCCACGCAAGTTCGGCGTGCAGGAAGTTCGTCTCATCTGCCATGTGAAGTTTTGGGTGAAAAATGTGACGAGAAAAGATAAATATTCAGACCGCGGCCCGATCCCTCCTACCAAACCACCCGGCGTTGCCGGACCCGGCATCGCCTGGGTCGGCATTGCGGCTATTCTCCTGGTCGTGCCGGTGGCGGGGCCGCCTGCCCACGGACAAGACCGGGAAGAAGGTCCGATCAAAATCGGCGTGTTGGCCAAACGCGGCCCCGAGAAGTGCCTGGAGAAATGGGGGCCAACCGCCGAGTACCTGACGCACACCATCCCCGGTTCCTCCTTCACCATTGTGCCGCTGATTTATGAAGAAATCGAGCCGGCTGTTCAGAAGGGGCAGGTCGATTTCATCCTGGCCAATCCCTCGTTCTACGTGGGGCTGGAAAAGCTCTACGATGCCAGCCGCATCGCGACGTTGAAAAACCGGCGCCTGGGTGGCGTGTACACCATCTTCGGCGGAGTGATCTTCCACCGGGCCGATCACAAGGGTATCGCGTCTTTGACGGACTTGAAGGGCAAGACCTTCATGGCCGTCAAAGAAACGTCGCTCGGCGGCTGGCAGACGGTCTGGCGGGAACTGAAAGAGCGTGGGATCGACCCCTATCGCGACTTTGCCGAGCTGCGCTTTGGCGGCACCCAGGACGCAGTCGTCTACGCCGTGCGCGACGGGGAAGTGGACGCGGGGTCCGTTCGCACCGATACGCTCGAACGAATGGAACATGAAGGCAAGATCAACCTGGATGATTTCCATGTCCTCGAGCACGATCACATTGGCGAAAAGCCTTGTCATTTCCCTTTCCTGCTCTCCACGGACGTGTACCCGGAGTGGCCGCTGGCCAAGGTTAAGCACACGCCCGAGACACTGGCGGAGCAGGTGACCGTTACGCTGCTGGCTATGCCGCCGGACAGCCCAGCCGTAAAGGCTGCCAAATGTGCGGGGTGGACCATCCCGCTCAACTACCAGTCGGTGCACGAGTGTCTCAAAGAACTCCGGATAGGCCCATACAAAGACTATGGCAAGATAACTCTTGCCGACGCGCTCCGCCGGTACAGGCCTTGGCTACTGGCGGGCTTGGCAGCTTTGATCATGATAGTCGTAGCTACGGTAGGGATGATGTGGCTGAACCGGAACCTGTCGCAGGCACAGGCCCAGATACGCGAGAGTAAGGAGCATCTACAGGCCATTCAGGACTCCCTTCAGACCGGAATCATGCTTGTCGATCAGCAAAGCCACACGATCGTGTATGCCAATCCCGCCGCCCTGAAGATGGCCGGTGTCTCCAAAGAGCAGGCTATTGGACAGGCATGCCGCAAATACCTCTGTCCAGTGGAGGACGGATGTTGTCCGGTCTCCGACCTCGGGCAGGAGATTGACGACTCCGAGCATGTGCTGCGCAAGCCCGACGGGCAAATCGTCCCGATCCTCAAAACCGTCAGTTCGGTCACGCTGAACGGCCGAAAACATCTGCTCGAAAGCTTCACAGACATCACCGACCGCAAACGGATGGAGGAGGAGCTGCGCGAAAGCCGGGAGTGCCTGCAAACCATCCTCGACACTGTCCCGGTAGGAATCGTGATCATCGAGCCCGAAAGCCACACGATTGTTAATGCCAATTCCACCGCCCTGGAGATGATCGGTGTTCCCAAAGAACAGGTTGTCGGCCGTGTGTGTCACAAATCCATCTGCCCGGCTGATGTAGGGCATTGTCCGGTCACCGACCTCGGGCAGGAGATTAACAATACAGAAGAAATCCTGCTCTCGGCGGACGGGCAGAGCATCCCAATTCTTAAGACGGTCACCCCTCTGCTGCTGAACGGGCGCAAGCATCTGCTCGATAGCTTCGTTAACATCGGCGAACGCAAACGGGCAGAGGAGAAGCTGCGCAAGAGCAACACCATGATAATCGAGGCGTTGGAACGAGAAAAGCATGCCGCGTGTAAACTCGAAGCAGCCATGGAGCAACTCGAATTAGCGAAAGAGACCGCCGAATCCGCCACCCAGGCCAAAAGCGAGTTCCTGGCCAACATGAGCCACGAAATCCGCACGCCCATGACGGCCATCCTGGGTTTCACAGAAACCATGCTCGACCCGGACCTGTCCGATTCTCAACGGTTCAGCGTGCTTCAGACCATTCGTCGCAACGGCGAGCACCTGCTACAAATCATCAACGACATCCTGGACATCTCTAAGATCGAAGCCGGCAAGTTCGAAGTCGAGCGTATCCCTTGCTCACCTGTGAGGGTGATCGCCGAGGTCAAGTCGCTCATGCAGGTCTGGGCCCACACCAAAAACCTGCCCTTCGACATTGAATACATTGGAGCGATCCCCGAAACGATCCAGAGCGACCCAACACGTCTTAAGCAGATTCTCGTCAACCTGGTCGGCAATGCCATCAAGTTCACCGAGACGGGCGGGGTGCGTCTCATAACCCGTTTTGTGAAGAGATCAAGTGATCAAAAAGTAGAGGAGCCCTATCTCCAGTTCGACATTATCGACTCGGGTATCGGCATAACCGAGGAACAGGCTACTCACCTGTTTCAGCCTTTCACCCAAGCGGACTCGACCACCACCCGCCGGTTTGGCGGAACCGGGCTCGGGCTGACGATCAGCAAGCACCTGGCAAATATGCTTGGCGGGGACATCACCATCGACAGCAAGCCGGGAGAAGGCAGCACCTTCCGGGTGACAACTGTCACAGGCTCGCTGGAAGATGTGAAGATGCTGAACAACCCCGCCCAGGCCACCATCGCACACGAGGAAACTCTCGTTTCAGCTTACACCACGGCGTTTACACCTGCTTGCCGCATGCTTCTGGCTGAGGATGGCGAGGACAACCAGTGTTTCATCTCCTACATTCTTCGCAAAGCCGGTGCCCAGGTCGAGGTGGTTGAGAATGGGAAGTTGGCCTTGGAGGCGGCCCTTGCCGCGCGTGATGCAGGCAAACCCTTTGATGTCATCCTGATGGACATGCAGATGCCGGTCATGGATGGTTACGAAGCTGTGGGCCAACTCCGCTGGCGGGGCTACCGTGGCCCAATCATCGCTCTGACTGCCCACGCGATGTCCAGCGACCGGGAAAAATGCTTAAACGCCGGATGCGACGACTTCGCCAGCAAGCCGATCGACCGCCCGGCGCTGTTCGCCACGATTTGCAAATACCTGCCTGACGATGCATTCGTGACCGAGCAAGTCACCACGAATGAAGACATGGGGACCGTCTCGGGCTACACCGTCACAAACCAGCCTCAGGCGCCCGAGGGCGCCCCACCGGGTCCGGAGGCGATCGTCAGCACCCTGTCCGAGGACCCGGGTATGACCCAACTAATCGAGCGGTTCATCGGGCGGCTCGCACAAAGGATAACCGACCTCGAACAGGCATTGGCTGACCGGGACATCGAGACGCTGGCGGGGTTGGCCCACAAGCTCAAAGGCGCTGCGGGCAGTTATGGATTCCAACCGATCAGCGAGGCAGCCGGGCAACTGGAAGAAAGCGCCAAAACTCAGCAGAGCCTCGACCGCCTGAACAACGAGGTGAAGGCGCTGGTCGACCTTTGCCGCCGTGCCCAGACCAGGGCCGCCGCCACCATGTAATGCTGCCGGGCGGGTGGCCCATGGCTTTAGCCGTGGGGGACACGAATCGGCGAACAATTCGTGTCCCCCACCTCTAAAGAGATGGGCCACCCATGCCGCTCCCTTACGGTCGCGGCACTGATTTGGGAGGCCTCGCTGGGCGGTTACTCCAGCAAGTCTGCCAGGTATTCCACGAGGTGCCGCACCGGGACGCCGCAATGGTGCTGGATCTGATGGCGACAACTGAAACCCGAGATGGCTATCTGAGCCTCGCCGCGGGCGCGAACCGCTTTGAACAATCGTTCCTCCCCGACGGCTTTGGCTATGTCGTAATGGCCGACCTCGTATCCAAACACACCAGCCATCCCACAACATCCGCTGTCGATCTCGTTGGCCTGGTCATCGTAAACTATCTTCAACAGTTCGTTGGCGTCCTGCGTGGTCACCAGTGACTTCTGGTGACAGTGACCGTGGTAGAGTAGGGGGGCGGTGGGCCGGCGAAAACGCAAAGCCTGCGGTTCCGCCCGCAGCAGCTTCGCCAGAAACGCTTCGATGGTGTAACAGTTCTTCGCTAAAGCCCTGGCGTCCTCGGTGCCGACCAGGTCCGGATACTCGTCCACAAAGGTGAGGATGCAACTGGGCTCGGAACCGACCATCGGCGTCCCCTTGTCGATGTGCGGTGCCAGGGTCTCAACGTTCATCCTGGCGGACAGGGCGACCTCGGTAAGCAGGCCTTTGCCGATAGCCGGCCGACCGCAGCATTGCAGCACCGGGGTCAGCACCTTGTAACCGGCGGCTTCCAGCAGACGGACTGAGGCGATGCCCACCTGAGGCTCACAGTAATTGGTCCATGTGTCCACATGATAGATCACCGCCTGGCGGGTAGGCGCGGGGCGGTCGGCAGCCGACTTGCGGTGCTTGCGCATCCAGTGCCGGAAAGTGGTCCGCACGTACTTGGGCGGTGGGATGCGGCGGTCGAAACCGAAGTATTGCTCCATCACCCACCGCACCACATGACTATGCGTAATCCAATTGCTCAGCGGGGCGAAGCGGCTGCCCCAGGCTGCGAACCGGGGCGAGTCGGCCACCATGCGAGCGTGCCGTGATACGCCATCGACCAGGTTCTTCTGGGACAACCATTCGTACTTCAGCTTGGCCATGTTCGTGCCGGTGGGGCACTCGGTGGCACAAGCCTTGCACGCCAGGCACAGGTCCATCACCTCTTCCAACGCCGGGTCGCCCAAACCATCGAGCAACCCGCGATTGGACAAAGCGATCCGCAGGGCGTTGGCCCGGGCACGGGTGGTGTGTTTCTCGTCGCCGGTCGCCATATACGACGGGCACATGTTCCCCACCTCCCGCTGGCGACACTGCCCCACCCCAGAGCACATGCCGGCCAGACCAGCCATCCCACCGTGGGCAGAGAAATCGAGCGTGGTCTTCACCGGGACGCTCTTGAACCTGTGGCCAAACCGCAGGTTCGCGGTCATAGGCCAAGAGTCCACGATCTTGCCCGGGTTCATCAGGTTGTCCGGATCGAAGGCTCGCTTGATGCGCCGGAAGGCTTCGTACAACTTAGGCCCGTACATCTTTTCCGTCCAGCAGCCGCGGACGATCCCATCGCCGTGCTCGCCGGTCATGGCTCCGCCGAACTCCAGCACCAGCGAACTGACCGCATCGGCAATGCGGCGCATGCGCTCGACGTCATCCTGCTTCTTGAGATTGAGCACCGGGCGGACGTGCAGTTCCCCGACGCCGGCATGGGCATAGTCCCCGCATTCGGTGATGCCTTCGGCTTCAAGAATCTTGTGCATGCCTTCGATGTAAGCACGCAGATGCTTGGGATCAACCGCGGCATCCTCGATGAACGCATACGGCTGATCGTCGCCCGGCTTGGACATCAGCAACCCCAGCCCGCTCTTGCGAATCTGCCAGATGCCGGTCTGATCCTCGAGGTTGGTCGCACGGGTGTAGGCATAGCCGATAGCTGCGGATTTCAGGTCCTGCTCGAGCTTGTCGATCTTGGCGGTTACACTGTCGGCTGAGTCGCCGTGGAACTCGACGATGAGCACCGCATCAGGCTGACCACAGATCAGATGCCGATAGCCTACCAATGTGGGGTTGGCAAAGGCTGCGGTGATAATTAGCTTATCTATCAGTTCCACCGCTACCGGCTGATGTTCCAGAATATGTGGGACCACGCCAAGCGACTCGAAGACCGTCCCACTACCGTTAAAGTGGACCGTGAGAATACCCTTAGCCGCTGGCAACGGCTCCAACTTGAGCACCGCCTCGACCACCATGCCCAAGGTGCCCTCCGAACCGCAGATGATCGGCAGAGGGTCAACAGGCCCGTCCTGCTTGCAAAGGCGATCGAGTGCATAGCCGCCGCTCTGCCGCAGGATTTTGGGAAACCGCTCTTGGGCTTCAGCCCGGCACTCGCTGCGGATGGATTCGAGTTCTGTCAGGATGTTGCCTTGCAACTCGGTCGCCGGTGCGGTGGAACTGCCACCGTAGACAACCACGCTTCCATCCACCAGAACCACGGTCAACTCCGCGACGTGATCCGCGGTTCTGCCGTAGATGAGCGAATGAGCCCCGCACGAATTATTGCTTATCATCCCGCCGAGGGTCGCACGATTCGAGGGGGCCACGTCGGGGGCGAAGAACAGGCCGTGCGGCTTCAGCTCACGGTTAAGCTCGTCCAGCACGACACCAGGTTGCACGTGCACGGTCCGGGCGGTGAGGTCAAGGTTGCTTACCGCGGTCATGTAACGTGAGAAGTCAACTTGCAGCCCATGCCCGACCGCCCCGCCGGTCAGCCCCGTGCCCGCACCACGAGCCACCACCGGGACGGCATGCTCTCGGCAGGCGTTGACTATCGCCGGCACATCATCGACCGACCTGGGCATGACCACACCAGCCGGGATGATTTCGTATATGCCGGCATCGGTGGAATATAGAGTGCGATAAAGCCTGTCGAAGTGGATGTCGCCGGTGATGCTGCCCTTCAAGGCGGAATATAACCCACGGGTCGCCGTTTCAGGAACCGGTTCAGGCATGCTGTTATTGGTGTTGCACATAGCGGGACATCATGGCATGGTGCCCAACCTCGTGCAACCACGCCGCTGTGGTAACCGTTCACGCCCTCTGGGGTGCCACCCGGCGTGAACGGTTACCCGCTGTGTTTAGCCCCCGTAGGTCGGGTCTGCGGATCTGACCTATAAACTGCCTCGCCGAAAACGGCACTAGCACTATTATATTAGCCCGAAAATAGTCGAGCAATCTCTTATCCACCACATTTCCGACAGCCGATAACCTTACTGATGACTATAGGGGCTGTCGAAAAACCCTGTTACGGATACCGGTGAGGCGCGTGGGGGATGCACGGTGTTTTTTACATAACTGTATCTCACCGTCCGCCAATGACTTAGCAATGGGGGCGGTTTGACTTGACCGTTGCTCTGGGCTAGCATTAAACGGTTATGGGAATCTGGTTGAGTAATGAGCACGCGATCCGCTCGAGCAGTCTGCGGGAAGGGGTCATGGTGTCGTAGCCTGACGCCTCCCAGGATCACAACGGCGGACGCTTAAGAAAGGGATATGAACATGGCTGACAAACAAACCTTGCTTGACATTGTCGAGAAGAGCCTCGATCCCGACCGTTTTCGCCAACATCACTGGGAGGGCACGTTCGAGCAGTATCTCGATATGGTGTCGAAGAATCCACGCATCGCGCGTAATGCGTTTCAGCGCATCTACGACATGATCCTGCACTTCGGCACCGAGCGTTACAAGGCACATCGGCAGGACATTATACGCTACAACTTCTTCTCCGACCCCATCGACAAGGGGATAGACGCCATCTACGGGCTCGATGTCCCGTTGATGAATCTGGTCGATTTCTTCAAGTCGGCGGCACACGGGTACGGGACCGAGCACCGCATCCTGTTGCTGCACGGGCCGGTGGGCTCCGCCAAGAGCACCATTGCCCGGCTGCTCAAGAAGGGGCTGGAGTATTACTCCAAGCTGGACGAGGGGGCTTTGTACACCTTCTCGTGGAAGGTCACCGACAACGAAGGGCGAGAAGTTCTCCACCCCTGCCCGATGCACGAGGAGCCTTTGCGGCTGATCCCCGTCGAAGCCCGCAAGCAGGTTCTGGCGGTGCTCAACCAGGACCTGCCCGAGTCGCACCAGGTCTTCATGGAGGGGGCGCTGGACCCGTTCTGCCGCAAGATGTTCGAGGACCTGCTGCTCAACTATGACGGCGACTGGCATAAGGTCATGGAGCATATTGTGGTGCGGCGGATGGTGCTCTCGGAGAAGGACCGGCGCGGCATCGGGACGTTCCAGCCCAAAGACGAAAAGAACCAGGACTCCACCGAACTGACCGGGGACATCAACTACCGCAAAATCGCCGAGTACGGCAGCGACAGCGATCCGCGAGCATTTAACTTCGACGGCGAGCTGAACATCGCCAACCGAGGCATGATCGAGTTCATCGAGGTGCTCAAGCTTGATGTGGCGTTTCTGTACGACCTGCTGGGCGCTTCGCAGGAGCACGTGATCAAGCCGAAGAAGTTCGCCCAGACCGACATCGACGAGATCATTATCGGGCATACCAATGAGCCGGAATACAAGAAGCTCCAGGCCAACGAGATGATGGAGGCCTTCCGCGACCGCACCGTCAAGATTGACATCCCCTACAACATCCGCCTGGAGGACGAAATAAAAATCTACGAAAAGGATTTCAACACCGAGCGGATTCGTGGCATCCACATCGCCCCACACACCATCGAGACCGCAGCCATGTGGTCGGTGCTCACACGGCTGGAGGAGCCTAAGAAGGCCGGCTTGACCCTCCTGCAGAAACTCAAGCTCTACAACGGCAAGAGCATCCCCAATTTCACCGAGGACTCGGTAATAGAGCTGCGCTCCGAAGCCCCACGCGAGGGGTTGCAGGGCATCTCGCCGCGATACATCCAGGACAAGGTCTCCAACAGCCTGGTCAGCGAACAGGCTATGCAGGAAAAGTGCATAAACCCCTTCATGGTGATGAACGAACTCGAAGCCGGACTCTCACACCATAGCCTGATAAACGACGAGGAAACCAAGAAACGCTATCGTGAGTTGTTGGGCGTGGTCCGGGACGAGTACGAGGACATCCTCAAGACCGAGGTGCAGCGGGCCATCAGTGCCGACGAGGATGCCATCAAGCGCTTGTGCTCGAACTACATCGACAACGTGCGGGCTTACACCCAGCATGAGAAGGTGCGAAACCGTTACACCGGCAAGGACGAGGAGCCTGACGAGCGGCTGATGCGTTCGATCGAGGAGAAGATCGACATCCCCGAAAGCCGTAAAGACGACTTCCGGCAGGAGATCATGAATTATATCGGGGCATTGTCGTTGGACGGCAAGAAGTTCGAGTACACCACCAACGCACGGCTGCACAAGGCGTTGGAACTCAAGCTCTTCGAGGACCAGCGCGACACGATCAAGCTCAAAAACGTGGTCTCCGGGGTGGTCGATGACGAAACCCAGGCGAAGATCGACGTGGTCAAGCAGCGCTTGATCAAGTACTTCGGCTACAATGAAACCAGCGCCACCGACGTGCTGAACTACGTGGCGAGCATCTTTGCGCGAGGAGACTCGAAGCAGGAGTAGGGAAGGCAAGAGGCAAGAGGCAGGAGGCAAGAGGGAAGAAGCGAAGGGAGATGGCATGGCGGAGTCGATCAGGTCATACCGGGATTTGGTGGCGTGGCAAAAAGCTATCGAGCTTTGCAAACAGATATATGCGATATCAGCCACGTTCCCTGACGCCGAGCGTTTTGGACTGATTTCGCAAATCCGGCGGGCAGCCGTGTCGATCCCTTCCAACATCGCCGAAGGCTATGGACGGCGTAGCACGGGGGACTACGTGCGGTTCCTGGACATCGCTCGTGGGTCCGCGGCGGAAGTGGTAACGCAATTGGTTCTCGCAGGGGAATTGGGATTTGCGGACAAGGGTCTGGTGCAATCGTGCACGCTATTGGTCGAGGAGGTAGATCGTATCATCTTCGGACTCATCCGGGCAGTGGAAAGGAGCAAGTAGGATAGCTATGAACGACGCATCGACGGACAACTACGAGGACATGGAAAGGGCATTGCGCAACTACCTGACGAAGCCTGTGCACCTCGAGGCGAAGCACCCCGCGGACCGCGCCAAAGCGTGGCGGTGGATGTCTGCCTCTTGCCTCTTGCCTCTTGCCTCTTGCCTCTTGCCTTCTGTGATGCCATGAAGATTGAGAAGGACCATCAACGTTTTCGGCAGATCGTCAAGGGGAAGATTCGCAAAGATCTGCGTAAGTTTTTGACGCGTGGGGAGCTTCTCGGCAAAGAAGGCAAACACCTGGTCAGTATCCCCATCCGCGGGATCGACACGCCGCACTTTCGCTACGGCGATAACAGTGCGTCAGGGGTCGGTTCGGGCGATGGTGAAGCCGGCGATCAGGTTGGGGCTGACGGCGAGGGTGTCGGCCCCGGCGGCACCGAGGAGGGGCGCCATATCCTCGAGGTCGAGGTCACGCTCGACGAGCTGGCGGACATCCTCGGCGAAGAGCTGCAGCTCCCGCGCATCGAACCCAAGGGCAAACACAACATCACCTCCGAGAAGGACAAGTACAGCGGAATTCGCCAGAGTGGGCCTGAGTCCTTGCGGCACTTCCGCCGCTCGTACCGCCGGGCTCTGCGCCGCCAGATCATGAACGGCACCTACGATCCCGATAACCCGCGAATCATCCTCGAACGCCGCGACAAGGTCTACCGCAGTTGGAAGACGGTCCGCAACCCCCAATCAAACGCGGTGATCATTTACATGATGGACGTCTCCGGCTCCATGGGCGACGAGCAGAAGGAACTGGTGCGCCTCGAAGCCTTTTGGATCGACGCCTGGCTACGACGCAACTATCAGGGCATCGAGAGCCGTTACATCGTCCACGACGTCCGCGCTGCCGAGGTGGACCGCGAGACCTTCTTCCACCTGCGCGAGGACGGCGGCACGCGGATCAGCTCAGCATTCATCGCCGGGCGAGAACTGATCGAGCAGTCCTACAACCCCGATGAATGGAACGTCTATCTGTTCCACTTCTCCGACGGCGACAACAGCAGCGAGTCGGACAGCCGCGAATGCTGCAACATGCTGCGAGAGCAACTGCTGCCCAGGATCAACATGTTCGGCTATTGCCAGGTGGCCAGCGCCTACGGCAGCGGAAACTTCATAACCGTGCTTCTCGAATACCTCAAGGACACCGAGAACATGGTGACCACACGAGTCAACGTCAAGGACGACATCTACGACAGCATCAAGGCCTTCTTTTCAGCGGGAAGATAGATGCCGACTGCACCACACACAACGTTGCCCACGGAACTCGTTGAATGGGCAGAGCGAATCGCCGAGTTCGCCCGACGGGAGCAACTGGATTTCTATCCGGTGCTCTTCGAGTTGCTCAACTTCGACCAGATCAGCCAGGTGGCGGCTTATGGCGGGTTCCCGCAGCGATATCCGCACTGGCGCTTCGGCATGGAATACGAGAAGCTGCGCAAGCAGAACCGCTATGGGCTGGGCAAAATCTACGAGATGGTCATCAACAACGATCCCTGCTATGCCTATCTGCTGGACGACAATGCTCACGTCGATCACAAGACGGTGATGGCTCACGTGTATGCCCATTGCGATTTCTTCAAGAACAACGTGTGGTTTTCCAAGACCAACCGGCGGATGATCGACGAGATGGCCAACCACGCCACCCGCATCCGCCGCTATATCGAGCGTTATGGGTTGGAGAAGGTCGAGCGGTTTATTGACACCTGCTTGGCGCTGGAGAACCTTATTGACCCCCATTCGGTCTTCATCCATCGCCGGCGGCGGCGGGCCTCACGACAGGAACGCGAACGCGAGCGCGAAATTCGCCCCGAAGTAGCACGTTACCCAGCCAAGGGCTACATGGACCGGTACATCAACCCCCCGGAGGTGCTCGAAAAGGAACTCCAGGAGGAAATAGAAAAGCAGGAGGAATCCCACCACAGGTTCCCCGTCGAGCCGGCCCGCGATGTGATGCTGTTCCTGTCGGAGCACGCCACCATGGAGGACTGGCAGGCGGATGTGTTGGCGATTATTCGGGAGGAGGCCTACTACTTCGCCCCCCAGGGGCAGACCAAGATCATGAACGAGGGGTGGGCCAGCTACTGGCACTCCACCATCATGACCCGCTACTGCCTCGAGGACAGCGAGTTGATCACCTACTGCGAACACAACGCCGGCACGCTGGCCACCAGCCCGGGAAGGCTGAACCCTTACAAGATGGGCGTCGAGTTGTTCCGGGACATCGAGCGGCGATGGGACACCGGGCGCCACGGGCTGGAGTACGACCGTTGTGACAACATGCAAGAGCGGCGAAACTGGGGCAAGGGGAAGCCCCCCCCCGAACACATCGTCGGCAAAGGCTCACCCGGGCGGGCCAAAATCTTTGAAGTCCGCGTCATGCACAACGACGTCACCTTCATCGACGAGTTTCTCACCCCCGAGTTCGTCGAGGACCACAAACTCTATCACTACCGTTACGACCCCGCCACCGGGCGTATGGTCGTGGTCAACCGGGACTTCGACGTCATCAAGCAGCAGATGTTGTTCATGCTGACCAACCACGCTCAGCCGTACATCTACGTGTTGGACGGGAACTATCGCAATCGTGGCGAACTCTACCTTGGGCACAAACACTGTGGGATTGATCTGGAAATCAAGACCGCCACCGAGACGCTAAAGAACATCTTTGAGATTTGGAAACGCCCCGTGCACATCCACGCCCTCATCGACGAGGAGCCGATGTTGTTCGCGTACGATGGGAAACAGCCTTCCCAGCAGCGCATCGACAAGAACATCGACGAGCCGGCCAACAGCTTCACAAAGTAGGGCAGAAGGCAACAAGGCAACGAGGCAACA